>JAGQJP010000083.1 GCA_020430585.1 Myxococcales bacterium
CGAAGCGCGGCCAGAAGACGATCGCGATGCCAAAGGCGCCGAGCAGCCAGATCCAGAACGGGGCGGCGTACCGCCGATAGGGAGCACGGAACGAGATGACGAACCCCGAGATGACGACGGCGAAGGCGGGAAAGGCGATCGCGTAGTAGGGTAGAATCCAACCGATCGAGTGGGCGACGTTGATCGACTTTAGATTCTTGATGATCTCCGAGGACTTCGGCGTCGAGGCGAAGTAGAGATCGCCTTTGGCGTAGGCGGCATCGAGGCCGGCTGACCACTTGATCCAGGCGACGAGCATCGCCAGCGGGATCAGAGTCAGCGCACAGCGGATCAGAATCGTCCGCCACTCGGACCAGCGCCAGCGATTCGACGCGGCGACCAGGGCCGGCCAGACGAAGATCAACGGATACTTGGTGAGCATTCCGAGGCCGAACACCAGCGAGGCGATCAGCATCTTCCACCACGGCTGATCGTGGGAGCGCAGGGCCAACACGACTCCGAGCACTCCGAGGGCGACCATCGGCATGTCCGGCTGGATCTGCCTGGCGTAATAGAGGGTCATCGGCGAGGCGACGGCGATCACGATCAGCGATGAGCTCCTCGGCGCGTCGTCGACGGGCGTGCGCAAGGTCATCAGCGCGCCGAAGGCGACGAGGAAGAAGAGCGCGCAGACGAGCCGCCCGACCCAGTCGGACTCCCCGAAGACCCGCATCGAGAGCGAGATCAGATAGGGATAGATCGGCGCCTCCATCCCGCGAATTCCCGTGGTGCCGCTGTCGTGATGCACGCGGGGATAAAAGAAGTTCGGATGCTCGAGAAAGTTGACCGCGACCGAGAAGGTATCCGCCTGACGATGGTAGTGCTCGCCCGAGAGGGGATCGCCGACCGAGCGGATCACGCCGAAGAGGGTCGGTGCGACGAGCAGGAATGACAAAATCAACAGGATCGTGGCGCCGATATCGATCGTGAACGCCCGCACGAGCCCGTGACGAAATGGGGCCAGCCTCTCGATGATCACCTCGCTACGGCGGCGCCAACGCGGGTCGCCGTCAACGGGACAGGTCCTAGTCGACAGAAACTAGCGCACCCCAGCCGATTCGTCAAGGACGCCGGCGCTTTACATTCCGACCCCGGGCGGATAGTGTAAGGCGATGGAATCGCAGGGGGGCTGTCGTTTGCGCGACACCGTCCCCAGGGAGGTGCGGTGATGATCCCGATCGCCAGACCGATGCTCGGCGAAGAGGAGGCGAGGGCGGCGCGCGAAGCGATCCTCTCGGGCTGGGTGACCCAGGGACCGAAGGTCGCGGCGTTCGAAGCGCAGTTCGCCTCATTCGTCGGCAGCCCGTACGCCTGCGCCGTCGCCAACTGCACCGCGGCGCTGCACCTGGCGCTGCTAGTCGTCGGCGTCGAGCCCGGCGACGTCGTGATCAGCGTCAGCCACTCCTTCATCGCCACGGCCAACGCGGTGCGCCACTGCGGGGCGGAGCCCGTGTTCGTCGACGTCTCGCCCGACGACTACAACCTCTCCCCAGCGGCGCTCGAGGCGTTTGTTCGGGATCAGTGCGAGCGGCGCGATGGCGCTCTCTACTATCGCGACGTGGAACGTCTGGTCCGCGGCGAGTCTCCTCTGACGGCGTTGGTCGGTCGTCAGCATGCGATCGGGCGCGTGGCAGCGATCGTGCCCGTGCATCAGATCGGCATGCCCTGCGAGATCGAAGCGATCGCCAACGTCGCGCGCCGCTTTGGGCTTCCGCTGGTCGAAGATGCCGCCTGCGCGATCGGCTCGGAGGTCGACGTCGGAGGCAAGTCGCAGAGGATCGGTAGGCCCCACGGGGACATCGCGTGTTTCTCCCTGCATCCGCGCAAGCTGATCACCACGGGCGAGGGGGGGCTGATCACGACCCAGAACGCGGAATACGACGCGCGTTTCCGCTTGCTACGGCATCACGGGATGGGGGTCTCCGACCTCCTGCGCCACGAGTCGCCAGAGGTGATCGTCGGAGGGTACCCAACCACGGGGTACAACTATCGGCTCTCGGACATCCAGGCGGCGGTCGGGATCGAGCAGCTGAAGCGGCTTCCCGCGATGTTGGAGGAGCGGGCGGCGATCGACGCCGCCTACCGACGACGTCTGGCCGATCTCGACTGGCTGCGGCTTCCGACTTCGCGGGTGGGCGCTCGCTCGAACTGGCAGAGCTATGCGGTGCGCGTGCTCGAGGGCGCTCCCCTCGGTCGCGATGCGCTGATGCAGCACCTCTGCGACCACGGCGTCTCCTCCCGTCCGGGGATCATGAACGCCCATCAAGAGCGACCCTACGCCGACGCAGGGTGGAGCTTGCCAGAGAGCGAGCGGGCGCGCGATGAGGTGTTGTTGCTTCCCTTTTTCAACGGGATGACGGACGAGGAGCTCGAGCGGGTTTGTGCCGCTCTCCACGCGGCGCGGTAGTCGGGCGAAGCAGCTCGGTCGGGACCTTGCCATCGATCGCCCCCTCGAAGCGAAGACCAAAGAGCCGCAGGATCAGTGGCGCGACGTCGATCTGGGCGACGCGGAGGGGATCGCGGCGCGCCGCAAAGCTCGGTCCGACGGCGAGGAACAGCGCCGAGTTCGTCGGGTGGGTGCCGGGGTAGCCGTGCATCCCGCGCAGGCCCGAGCGCCCGGTGAGCTTCTCTTTCTCTTTCACCGAGCGAAAGATCACATCCGGTTTGGCGATGACCACGAGCTCTCCGACGCGGCCGGAGCCGACGGAGGGAAGGCCGAGGCGCTCGAACTGAGAGGGATGGACG
>JAGQJP010000742.1 GCA_020430585.1 Myxococcales bacterium
AACGCACCGCCAGATCGCCGCTTTCCTTGAGAGCCACGGAGACGAGCAGGACGGCGACCTGGCCTATCGCTTGGCGCACCACTATGAGGCGGGCGGCGACAAACCCAAGGCCCTCGAGTGGTTGATGCGCGCCGGTGAGACGGCGCTCGGCGAGTTCTCGATTCGCGAGGCGCGGGGTTACTTCGAGCGAGCGAAGCTCCACGTCGACTCGACCACCGAGCGCGACGTCGCGCGACGGCTCGACGAGCGGATCGGCGACATCAACAGCGTGCAGGGGCGCCCGGAAGAGGCGCTGGTGAGCTATCAGAACGCCCTCGCGGACGAGAGCGCCCAGGGGAGCGTGCGGCGGATCAAGCGCAAGATCGGGATGTTGCACCAACAGACCGGAGACAGTCGCTCGGCCGTTCGCTACCTCGAAGAGTCGCTGCGCGGCTGGGGGATCTGGCTGCCGAAGAGCCGCTGGACCCGCATCGTCTCGATCATCGTCCAGGTGCTGCGTTGGCTCTACTACGGCACCCTGAGCAAGCTCGGCTTGCAAAAGAGCTGCGCGAGCGTACCGGCCCACGAGCAGGAGCTGGTACGGATCTACGAGACGCTGAGCTTTGCCACGTTCTACTTCGATCTGATCGCCTGCTACGACTATCACCTACGCCACTACAACACGCTCAGCCGTCTCGGGATGAAGAACCGCGACGTGATCCTCTGCTTGATGCACGCGATCGCCTCGCTGGACCGCGGGCTTTTTGGTCGCGCGATGCGCTTCTACAAGCTCGCTGTAGGCTTGATGAAACGCCTACAGGGCGTCGGAGACCTGGCGCGGGCGCTCAAGTTCCAGGGCGCCTTCCTCTGGTCGATCGGCAAGCTGCGCAACGCGGTGAGCACGATGCGGCGCGCCCTCGCGGCGGCGGAGGAGACGGGAAACTCCCTCGACTTGAATGAAAACCTCAGCATTCTCGGCAACCTCTACCTCGACCACGGCGAATTCCGCAGCGCGATCGGCGCCTTCGAGCGGCTGAACCAGTCGCCCTACGCCCGTGACAAGGTCGCCGCGCTCCTCGGTGAGGCGATGGCCTCGGTCTACCTGGGCAAGCTCGAGCTCGCCCGCGAGAAGGTCGGCGAGGCAAAAGCCGCCGCCGACGAGAGCCCGCAACCCGGGATCCAGGTGATGCTCTCCTACGTCGCGGGCCACGTAACGCACAAGAGTGGCGACTGGCAGGGGGCCTGGCGTGAGCTGCGACAGGCCTACGACCTGAATCAGGCGGAACACATTCCGCGCCCCCTCGAGATTCGCGGGCGGATCTACATTCTCGAGCTCCTGCTCGACGGGATCAGCCGAAAATCCAAGCGCCGGCCCTGGCTGCTGCGCCAGTTTCGCAGCATGTTGCGAGAGACGCGGCGGATGGGCCGCAGCTTCGTTTGTTACCACGCCTGGCTCTTGATGCTCGAGGGCCAGTTCGAAGAGGAGCTCGGCCGCCGCGACAGCGCCGTGCGCCTGATGCGACTGGCGCTCCGCAGCCTGCGCCGCGCGGGGATGCGGTTCCAGTACGCCGAGGCGCTCGTCCTCTTCTCTCGGATGATCTACGCCGACGCGGGCGAGCCGCTGGGAACGGCCCTCGGTCTCTATCAACAGATGGGCTTGTCGCGCGAAGGCCAACAAATTCAGCGCATCTTGAGCCAGCGACGGCGCCACAGCGACGACAGCAGCTCCTGGGAGAGCTCACGCGACGTCCAACCCCACGCCTATCTCACGCATCGGCGCGAGCTGAGCTCGCTGCTCGAGATCAACCAGGCCCTCAGCGCGGTCCTGGACTACGACGAGCTGCTGACGAAGATCATGGACTCGGTGGTGCAGTTCGCCGGGGCCGAGCGCGGCTTCCTGATGACGTACGGCGCCGAGGGCTCGCCGCTCGACGTGCGCGTGGCCCGCAACATCGATCGGCGGACGATCGAGGGCGAGGCCTTCCGCGTCAGCCGCAACATCATCAACCGCGTGCTCGAGACGGAAAAGCCCGTGCTGATCTCCGATGCCGAGGCCGATCCCGACTTCAACACCGCCGAGAGCGTGGTGCGCTACAACCTGCGCTCGATCCTCTGCATCCCCCTCAAGCACGGCAAGAAGATCCTCGGCGTGCTCTACCTCGAGAACAACCTGATCCGCAATCTCTTCACCGACGCCGACGCCGATCTGCTCTCGGTCCTGGCGACGCAGGCGACGATCTCGCTGCAGAACGCCCGGCTCTTCCAGATGGCGACGACCGACAGCCTGACGGGCGCCTATCTGCGACGCTTCATGGAGAATCGCCTGAAAGAAGAGTTCGAGCGCAGCGAACGCTACGGCAACCCGCTCTCGGTGTTGATGGTCGACGTCGACCACTTCAAGTCGGTGAACGACACCTACCACCATCAGGTCGGCGATCTCGTGTTGCAGAAGATCGCCGGGATCTTGAAGGCGAATGTGCGCGACACCGACCTCGTCGCGCGCTACGGCGGTGAAGAGTTCTGCGTGCTGCTCCCCGAGACGACGAGCGAGCGCGGCCTCGAGGTCGCCCAGCGGCTGCGCGAAGCGATCGCCTCCGCCGACGTCGCGCCCGTGCCACAGGTGACGGCGAGCCTGGGGTTGGCGACGATCCCGAACGACGCGATCAGCCACCCGCAGAAGCTGATCGAAGCCGCCGACAAGGCGCTCTACGCCGCCAAAGAGAGCGGGCGCAATCGCGTCTGCGTGGCGAGCCTCGAAGGCCCGCCCGAGAGCAAATCGACGACCGAACGAACGAAGCCGCCCCCGCCTCCGCAAGCGGCGAGTCAATCGAAGACGTTGCGCAGCAACAAGTAGATATTGTGGGCGAATCGTTTCTCGGCGAAGCCGAATGAGTAGTACGCATCGAGCTGAAAGCTGTGCAGGATCAGCCAGTGAAAGCCGGGACCGAAGGCCGTCGCCACGACCGCGCGCTGGTAGCTGAGCTGCTCGTAGCGCCCAAAGACCGCGGTGTCGCTGAAGATGCTGAACTTGATGATATCGCGATAGGCCGAGATTCGCGCCTCGAGGGTGAAGTGGATTCCCTGGCGCGTGTAGTAGCGCCCATCGAAGAAGGTGCGCATGTAGCGGCCAGCGATACCCACCAGATCGATGAAATCGAGGTGGCCGAAGAGCCAGTACCCGCGCGTTCGGACGATGATGTCGTGGTGGCCGATGTCGAAGAAGTGCTGAAAGGTCATCTCGAGCCTGCGAAAGTCGTTCGCCTTCTGGAAGTGCTGGCTCCCGTAGATACTCAAGAGCGTGTGGCGGTCGTTGCGCGCGATCCGCGGGAAAAAGTCGAAGTGCGCCTCCAGGCGAATGCTTCCTCGTACGCGCTGGAATGGGCTGACATCGGACATCTCGCCCTCGACGACGCGCAGCTTGAAGACTTTGCGAAACAACCCCTCGGTGCCGAGCCGGAGACGCAACCAGCGGGTGACGTAGAAGTCGAAGGCGGCGTCGATCGCCGTGTTGTGGGAATAGAACTCGTCGAGAAACACGTCGCTGCGAGCGAAAACCGAGATGTCGGTGCGAAACGAGAGGACCGGCCGTACGACCCGGCGCCAGAACGAGGGGAAGCGATACGATGTCGCGAGCGCGGCGTGGGTCCAGAGCTTGCGTGCCTGCTTCTTGCGAATCGCGTTGACCGGGTCGAAGCCGAGCCGCACGACGACGTCGAACTCGGAGCGACGCAGCCCGAGGTTGTAGTGACGGTAACCGACCTCGCTCAGCAAGCCGTACTCCGACGAGACCTCGATGTTGAGAATCAGCCCCGAGCGTCGCCTACCGCTGACCAGCACCTGGAGATCGTAGATCGGCTCGTCCCACTCTTTCGATCGACGGCGCGCCTCCGACGGGATGAGGCGATAGCGTAACCCCTTGAAATTGTACTGTTTCTTTACAGCGCGCAGGCGCTCGAGCAGATGCTGCGGGTGATAGACGTT
>JAGQJP010000743.1 GCA_020430585.1 Myxococcales bacterium
CATGCTGTGCATCGATTCGAAGTCTAGGAAATAAGACGGGAAACACCGATCAAGCGCTGAATCGAGGGGGCGCCTCCACGCGACGGGCCCGGGACATCGGTCGGCTCCGCGCCCGAGGCACGGGGGGCATCGGTCGATGCCGCGATGGGGGATTGCGGATCGCGCGGCGGGTGTGGTTCCGCGCGCGCGTACGACGACGAATGCGGTCCCGTGGGAGGAGAGGCGAGGGAGAGCGCGACGGTTCGTGTCCGCACCGTAGCAAGGCCACCGTCGGGTCGGTAAATTCGGTAGGTCTCGTCGAGCCCTCCGCGATGCGCATCGTCGGTTACCGCCTGCTGTAACCGTGGACGGTCCTCGGGATGCACCGACGCGAGCCAGTGCAGGAAACGCTGCTCCAGCCGCTCACGCTCACATCCAGAGAGGTCGATGAAGCGCTGGTTCGCAAAATGCAGCGTCGCGTAGTCGGGGCTGCAGACCCAGACCGCGTCGTCCAGTGTCGCCGCGAGCGTGCCAAATAGCGACCGCTGCAACGAGAGCTCGAAGGACTCCTCGAGCTTTTCACTGATGTCGCGGATCGAAGCGATCACGAACGTGCCCTGTAGCGTCTCGATCACGTTCAGCTCGATCGCCGCGGGAAAATGGCTGCCGTCTTTCCGACAGCCCCAGAGCTGCGGGCGCTCGCCCATCGGACGAAGATGCGGATTGCGGGCGAACCGCTCGCGCAGATCGCGATGCGCTGCGCGATGCGAGAGTGGAACGAGCAAGTCGATCGGGCTCTCCATCAGCTCGCCTGGGGCGTAGCCGAAGATCCTCTCGCACATCGAGTTGACGACGCGGATCGTCCCCGCGCTGTCGCTAATCAACGTGGCATCGGGCAAGAGCTCGATCAAGTCGGCAAAACGCCGAATGGGGGATTCGCGCATTTGACCCCGGCGATGAAATGGACGCCGCCTCATTTGTTGCGAACGCGTGTCAAATAGAGTGCGGCCTTTGGCGGCATTTGTCAAACCCAACGCTCCGAGGCCGCTGTCCAGCAATCCCTGTCGACACCCGCGGGATGCGTCGAACACTTGTGTGCTCGTCGACTCCTGGCGTATAGTGGACAGCCGAACGACCCGCTCCTTCGGCGAGGTGAGAATGAGCATCGATTGGCCCCTGCTCGGCATCTGTCTGGGCGGCGCGATCGCCGCCGGGTTGGTGATGTACCACGGCGTCGCCGCGTACTACCATCTGCGCTACTACGTCGGGAGGCGCGACGACCCCCAGAGCTGGAAGATCCAGCCGACGCGTTTCCTGAGCCCCAAGCTGCGCCGAAGCGCCGTCTGGATGGGCAGCGGAAATCTCGCTCTCGGGGGCTTCGTCACGGGGCTCTTGATCTACGCGATCGCCAAGGGTCATCTGCAGACGCCGATCTTTTTTCAGGTCTCGGACTACGGATGGATCTACACGATCGCGACGACACTGGGCTACTTCGTCGTCGTCGATGGTCTGAACTACTACGTTCATCGCTTGTTCCACACCAAGTTCCTCTTTCGACACTTCCACCGACACCACCACAAGTTCACCACGACCAATCCCTACACGGCCACGGCCTTGCATCCCGTCGAGTTGCTGGCTCAGCAGACCGCATCGTTCCTGCCCGCCTTCATCGTGCCGCTGCACGCGGTCTCGATCGGCATCGTCTTGAGCTACATCCTGATCTTCAACGTGATCGACCACTCGGGCGTGCGGCTCAGCTCGTCGTTGCCCTGGCAGGGACCGTCGACCTATCACGACGATCACCACGTCTACTTTCACTGTAACTTCGGCCAGCACTTGATGATCTTCGACAAGATCCACGGCACCTTGCGGCGCAAGGATCGGCGCTACGGTGCCGAGGTCTTCGGAGGAAAAGGCGAGCCGAATAGCGAACACGCGACGACGAGAGATGAGTTCGTCGAGTATCGATGAGATGGTGAGGGCCGTGGATGCCCCGAGTCGGCGATCGTCTGGGGGCGATCCACGCGTGCAGGTCGTCGCCGTCAGCTCCAGTCCCCTGCACACGATGAGCAAGGCGAATCGACGACAGATCGAGTTGCTCGAAGGCCAGGGGGTGGTCGACGACGCTCACCTCGGCCGGCTGGTCCAGCACCGCTCTCGCGTCGCCCGGGATCCGAGCCAACCGAACCTGCGGCAGGTCCACCTGATCCACGCCGAGCTGTATGACGAGCTGCGCGCGCGCGGGTTCGCGCTCACTCCCGGCGAGATGGGAGAGAACATCACGACGCGCGGCATCGACCTGTTGGCGTTGCCCCGCGGCGCGCGCTTGCGTTGCGGAGACGCCGCGTGTGTCGAGATCACGGGGCTCCGCAATCCCTGCACCCAGCTCGACGGACTGCGCCGCGGATTGATGGAGGCCGTGCTGTCCCGAGACGCAGAGGGAGGGCTGGTGCGAAAGGCTGGTGTGATGGCGATCGTCCTCGACGGAGGGACGGTGCGCCCGGGCGACGCGATCGTGATCGAGCTCCCACGTGCGCCACACGAGCCCCTCACCCCGGTCTGACGCGAGCCAGGCGCGGTGGCTCTCGCACGAGACAGATGGAGATGTCGGATGAGAGATGACGGAGGCGCGGTGTCGAGACACGCGCACGCGCCGCTGCGCGGCTCCCGCTGGCGCTGGCTGCTCGTGGTTTGGCTGCTCCTCTCGACGACCGCCTCCGCCGCGAAGCCACCGCACGAGGTGCGCTTCGTCGGCGCCGATCCGAGCGGGCGGCTCTGCGTCCGCACCTCGGCCGGGACCCTGCTCCGCCTGAGCCGTCACCGACGTGGACTCGAGGGCGAGGTGGTCGGCGCCTGTGCTCGCCAGCTCGCACCCGGTCCAGCGCCACGGACGAGCGTCTGGCTCGTCTCATCGAAGCCGAAACATCGAATTCCGCTGACCCTCGACGTCTCGGGGTCCGTCGTCTACAACACGATCACTCCCGATCGGGTGAAGATGAGGCGCGATCGCGCCTACCGCCAGCTGATCGAGGCGTTGCGGCGGGGCGGCGGGCGCGAGCTGGTCCTGCTTCGGGGGCGGCACACGGTCCGCCTGGCCCAGCTCCATCGCGGTCCGGTTCAATTTCTTCGGCTCAGGGCTCAGCACGAGCCGAAGACCTCGACCACCACCCTGCGTCTATTCG
>JAGQJP010000744.1 GCA_020430585.1 Myxococcales bacterium
CCGGCGTGTACCAGGCGTCGAAGCTCTACGAGCTGCTACCGAAGGGGCCGAACGAGCTCTGGCAGATGGACGTGACCTACATCCACATCGCCGGCTACGGCTGGCGCTACGGCGTGACCGTGATCGACTACTACTCGCGCTACCTGCTCGCGGCGACGCTGACCGCGAGCTACAGCGCCCACGAAGTCACGAGAGTGCTCGAAGCTGTAGACGATCGCGTGAGAACGCGGAAAAACGGACACCTCAAATGGACGGCTCGAGTGGACAGCTCGCGTGAACGCCTCGAACGGACAGCTCGGGTGAACATCTCGACAAGGTGGATCACTCGGGGTCGTTGCGTTCGCGGGCTTCTTTTCGGCGCCAGCTTTCGCCGAGGATGCGGATGATCTCGGCGCGGTGGGTCAGCCGGTCGACGAGGGCGACGGTGCAGGCCGCGTGGGGAAAGACGGTGGTCCACTCCTTGAACGGCAGGTTGGTCGAGAGCGCGATCGAACGCTGGGCGTCGTAGCGGCGGGAGACGACCTCGAAGAGCAGGTCGGCACCGCGCTGGTCGTAGGAGAGGTAGCCGAGCTCGTCGATGCAGAGCAGGCGGAAGCTGGTGTAGAAGGTGATCCGTTTGTGCAAAAGAGAGGGCGAGTCGAAGGACGAGAGCTCGGCGAGTAGGCGTGATGCGGATGTGAAGTAGACCGAGTGGCCCTGGAGCACGGCCTGGTGGGCGATGTTCTTGAGCAGCATGGTCTTACCCAGACCGTGCGGGCCGACGAGGACGAGGTTGGCGCCTTCTTGCAAGAAGCTGAGCTTGACCGCCGCCTCGATGCGCGCGCGGTCGAGCTCTTTGGGCCACTGCCAGTCGAAGTCGGTGATCGGTTTGAAGGTGCCGATTCGGCTCCGCTTTTGGCGTCGCTCGAGGCTACGCTGGCTACGGTCGGCGCATTCGAGCGCGACGATCGCCTCGAGGATCTCGGCGGGCGAGCGCTGTTTCTGGGTCATGAAGCCGATGAAGTCGTCGAATTGGCCAGCGACGGCGCGCAGGCCGAGGGTTTCCAGGCGTTGGGCGAGATTAGATGGCATCGTAGTCCTCCAGGTTGTGTTGCTTGATCGTCAGCTCGTCGACTTCCGGGCGACCGGTGTCGGGCAGCGGAGCCGGAGCGCGGCCCGGCTTGACGAGCCGTTCGATGATCCCCGCCAGTGACGCCGCGTGCGGTGTGTCGCGCTCGAGCGCGATGGTGATCGCTCGCTCCATGACGTTGTCTCCGTAGAGGTCGAGCAGCGTCAGCAGTTGGCGCACCTGCGGACCCAGCGGCACGTCCTTTTCAGCGAGACGGGCGAGGAGCGGCTCGCTGCTCGGCAGCGCGCCGAGCAGCCGCGAGCGACCGACGAGCTCGTGACCGCGCTCTTTGGCGGCGGCGTAGCCCTCGAGGTGCTCGCGTTGTTCGGATGTCGCATCCCGGCACCAGAGGCGAAGATGGTCGGCGACCAGCGTCGACCCGTCGTAGACCTGCACGCGCTCCTCGGTCGCGCGCAACGTGAGGGCGCGGCCGACCAGTGCGACGGGGATCGAGTACGCATTGGTGTCGAGCAGAACGTACGGCTGCTTGCGCGCGACGACCGCGCGTACGAGCGCAACCGGAAAGGCCTCGGAGGGCAGCGGTAGCATCGCGACCCGCTCCTCCGCGAGCGCGTCGCCCACGCTCAGCTCGCGGTTCGCCCGGCAGCGGCGCCGGTTCGACACCTCGTCGCGCCACGTGGCGAACGCGCGCCGCAGCTCATCGATCGTGGTGAAGTGCCGCCCCGCCAGGAACGACGAGCGCAGG
>JAGQJP010000745.1 GCA_020430585.1 Myxococcales bacterium
CCGCGCGGGATACGACCCGATGTACTCGCCGACCTTTCGAATTTGGGGCTACGAGACGAACTTCGGCAGCTTCGCCCAGTTCACCCGCGTTCAGGCGCATCAATGCGTGCCGCGCCCGCAGCATCTGACCTGGGAAGAGTCGGCGGCCTACATGCTCGTCGGCGCCACGGCGTACCGGATGCTCCTCGGTTGGGACGAGCACCAGGTGATGAAGGACGACGTGGTGCTGATCTGGGGCGGCGCGGGCGGACTCGGCTCGATGGCGATCCAGATCGTCAAAGCGCGCGGCGGCGTTCCCATCGCCGTGATCTCCTCGGACGAGAAGCGCGAGTTTTGTATGAGCCTGGGCGCCAAAGGTTGCATCAACCGCAAGGAATTCGGCCACTGGGGAATGCTGCCGCACTGGAAGGACAACGCCGGCTATCGCGAGTGGCTCAAAGGCGCCCGGGATTTCGGCAAGGCGATCTGGGACGTTCTCGGCGAACGCAAGAATCCTCGCCTGGTCTTCGAGCACCCCGGCGAGTCGACGATTCCCACCTCGATCTTCGTCTGCGAGACCGGAGGGATGGTGGTGATCTGCGCCGGCACCACAGGCTACAACGCGACCGTCGACCTGCGTTACCTCTGGATGCGGCAGAAGCGGCTGCAGGGCTCGCACTTCGCCAACGACGAGCAGGCCTACGGGATCAACCAGATGGTGAGTGAGGGGCTCGTCGATCCCTGTCTCTCGGAGACCTACGGCTTCGACGACCTGCCCGAAGCGCACCAGCTGATGTACGAAAATCGCCATCCCCACGGAAACATGTCGATCTTGGTCAACGCCTTGGAGCTCGGCAGCGGGGTCGCCAGTGCGGCTCGCGGCAGAGCCCCGCTCGTCGTACCCGCTGGCGAGCGCGATCAGCGCGCAGCGTACTACACGCTACCGACACCCGCGCTCGACGATGGCGACGAGCTGCCGGACGCGATCACCGATGGGAAAAAGGTCCGCGATTTCATGACCGAGGGGTTGCTCTCCTGCGTGCCGGGTGACAGCGTCGGCTACGCGGCGACGATGATGGTGCAAAATCACGTTCACGCCATCGTCGTTTTGGACGAGGGGCAGGCGGTCGGCGTCGTGACGCAGACCGACCTCGTGATGGCGCGCCAAAATTATCGGCGGGACGAGCTCTTGTCGATGCCCGTCGAGCGGATCATGACGCCCAACTGTGAGACCGTCGAGATCGATCTCTCGATCTCCGACGCGATCACCCGCCTGACGCGCCAACGGATTCATCGCCTGGTCGTCGTCGACGACGGGCGCGCCGTGGGGATCGTCTCGATGAGCGACATCGTCGCCCAGATGGTCACCAACTGGCCGCCGAAGCTTCCTGGCCCCTACACCCGCGATTGAGCCGAAATGAAAAAGCCCGGCGTCGCGATGTGGCGAGCGCCGGGCTGATTCGGGAGCAGGGCTTTAGGGAAACGAACCGCGACGCGGCGGGCGGGCCGCGTCACGGGCTGAGTCTTCGATCAGTACACGTAGCCATTCCAGCTGTAGGTCGTGTAGTAGGTGCGGTAGACGTGCGGGCGATAGACGCGCACGTACGGCCGGTAGTAGTTGTGCCGATAGTAGTGATGGCGCACGTACGGCCGATAGTAGTTGTGTCGATAGTAGTGATGGCGCACGTAGTTGTGTCGATAGTGGCTGCGCACATGGCTCACGCGTACGTGGTTGTATCGAGCGCTGGCGACGGCCGGCACGGCCAACATGGCTGCAAGAACGAACAATATGGCGAAGATCTTTTTCATCGTTTGGTTCTCCCTTCCGAGGTTGTCGCCTGCAGGTTAGGCTGCGTAATCCGGGTGGCACCCTGGAAAAAAATGCAACATTTTTTCAAGGGCTGGAAATTAGACGGAAAAAAATCGCAGTTTCGCGAATCGTTCGGTGAGAGCAGGCGGGGGCGCCTCAGGCGTCGTGCATTCCCGCGGCACGTAGCTGGTAGAGACGGCTCTCGTCCGGGCTCTTGACCGTGTGGGGCGGGCGCTTGTCCGATTTCATCGAGAGGCCGCCGACCTCGCTCACGGCGAGCTCGAGGGTCTCGACGATCAGCTCCGCCAAGAGGTCGAGGCGGTCCTGGCCGGGGCGCCACCAGGTCGCGAACACCGTGTCCGAGCAAACGGCGGGCGAGGAGACCGCCAAGGGCGAGTGGACGACGAGCGCCTTTCCGTCGTCGTACCATTGAATGTCGAGCGTCCGTTCGCCGCCGATCAAGCGCAACAGACCGGGTTGAAGTAGCACGTTGTAGCGCAGATCCCACATCATCTTGCAGAGCCTGCGCAGCCGGTCGCCGAAACGGAGCATCTGTCGCTCGCGCACCGCGCGGCGCAGCTGGCCCACGATGAGGGATTGATACGAACGAATCGTCGTCATGGTACACCTCCCAAGCTGATCGGCGCTCATTGCAAGTTCGTTGCCACGGGCAGCGGCTGAGGTCAATTTTCGAAACCCGATCGACCCTCGATTCATTCCCTCCAAACTTGAGCTCGATGGACGAAGCACGTAGGATGGAAGAGGCGCCCCGTCGTGGTGGGGCGCGGCGGCGATTGGACGGATATCGGAGCGCGATGAGCGGGGAGCAGCCGACCTATCTGTGTCCGAAGTGCGGATTTCGCGGAGGGCATCCGACCGAGTGTCCGCGTTGTGGGCTGATCTTCGCCAAGTACCGGCTGGCCGACGCGCTCTCCGCGCCAGCCTCGCCCTCCGTCGTCGCCACCGCGCCCGGTCCGGCTGCCGCCCGCTCGACCGCGCCCACGACCACTTCTGCCAGCGTGCG
>JAGQJP010000746.1 GCA_020430585.1 Myxococcales bacterium
AAGCCCTGCTCGTGACATTTTCGCGCGAGCAGTGCCGCGAACGTCGGATCGTCATCGATGATCAGGATCGCCGTCTCGTCGTCGGCGAGGTTGCCGCGATCGTCGGGAACGCGAGCGATCTCGCGAACCTGAGTCGAACGGCCGGCGGCGCCAGAGTCCGGCGAGCCGCCCAGCCGAGACGAGCCGCTCTGTCGCGTCGGTTGGACCTCGGTCGTCTGCAGCTGCGTCGGCAGAACGACGAGAAACGTCGTCCCCTGCCCCGGCTCGCTCTCGACGTGAATCTCGCCACCGAGAAGCTGTACGATCTCTCGCGTAATCGATAGCCCGAGGCCCGTCCCGCCATATTTGCGCGTGGTCCCGCCCTCGACCTGTTGAAACGCCTCGAAGATCAGCTGCTGCTTGTCGTGGGGAATTCCGATCCCCGTGTCCCGCACCGCGATCGCCAGCGCCTCCGAGCGCGCCAGATCGGAGCGCGTGAGCGTACGATCCGCGGGGACGGGGCCGAACGTGACGGTCGCGCCGCCGACTTCGGTGAACTTGATCGCGTTCGAGATCAGGTTCTTGAGCACCTGATGCAGGCGTTTGCGGTCCGTTACCAGCTCCCCTGGCGCACCCGCGCCGATCTCGACGCGTAGCTCGATCCCCTTCTCCTCGGCGATGTGCTGGAAGCTGTCCAAGATCGTGGAGCTGAGGTCTCGGAGCGCGACGCGACCCAGCTGCAGGTCCATCCGGCCAGCTTCGATCTTCGCCAGATCGAGGATATCGTTGATCAATCCCAACAGATCCGTGCCGCTGTTGTAGATCACGCGCGCCGACTCGACCTGATCGTCGGTCAGGTTACCCTCGCGATTGTCGGCGAAGACCCGGGAGAGGATCAACAAGCTGTTCAGCGGTGTGCGCAGCTCGTGGGACATGTTGGCGAGGAACTCCGATTTGTACTTCGAAGCCTGCGCCAGCTGTTCGGCCTTGGCGGAGATGTCCGAGCGGGCGACCTCGACGGCGCGCTTCTGGCGCTCGAGGAGCTCGTTCTTCTCTTCGAGCTCGACGTTCATCACTTCGAGCTCCTCCTGCTGCGCCTTGAGTCGCTCCTCGGACTGGCGCAGCGCCATCGTCTGCTCTTCCAGCTCCTCGTTCGAAGCGCGCAGCTCCTCCTGCTGCACCTGAAGCTCTTCGGTGAGCTGTTGCGCCCGCTCGAGCGACTGGGCCAACGCCTGCCGCCCCAGGGCGCTCTGGAGTGTGACCGCGATGATCGGCATCGCTCGTTCGAGGTAGTCGGTCTGTTTCTCTCCGAGCTCGCCGAACGAGCCAACCTCGATCACGCCCTTGACGTCATCGTCGTGCTCGAACGGCGTGACGCAGATGAAGTGCGGTCGCCCTTCACCGAGCCCGGAGGCGATCGTCAGATAGTCTTCGGGCGCGTTGCGGATCACGATCGGCTGGCGCTCGAGCGCCGCCTGGCCGACGAGCCCCTCACCGATGGCGAAGCGGCTGGAGAGATTCTTGCGCCGCGTGTAGGCATAGCTTCCGAGCAGCCTGAGCTCCCGTTCGCCTCCGTGCTCAGCCATCGCGTAAAAGGCGCCGATCTTGGCGTCGAGGGTCTCGGCGATCTCGCGAATCACGTTCGTGGCGATCGTCTCGATCGCTTGTTCTCCCCGCACGACGGCGTTGAGCCGCCCGAGACCGTTCTCGAGCCAGATCTTCGCTTCGCTCTCCTCCCGCGCCTGGCGCAGGGACCGCTGCATCGTATCGACCGCCGAAGCGAGCTGACCGGTTTCGTCGGCCCCGTCGATCACGATCGGGTTGTCGAGATTGCCCGATGCGATATTGTTGGCGACGCCGACGAGGCGATTTAGGTCGCCGGCGATCATTCGGGCGACAATCACACCGAAGCCGAGGCCGAGGAGGGTGCTCAGCGCCATCAGCACGACGATCACCGTGGTCCCGATGTCCGCGCGCCGCGCACTCGCTCGTTTGGCGTCATCGAGCCCACGGTCCTGCCGATCGACGAGGCGCTCGAGCAGCTCGGTCCCCAAAGCGATCAGGCGGCTCGCCCGCGTATCGGCAAGCCGCGCTGCATCGAGCGATCGCCCCTGCTCCATCAGACCGCGAATCTGCTCCACGAGGCTGAGATAGTCCCGAAAGATCACGCCGAAGCTCGCGAGGGTCTCGAGATCGCTCGTCGCGGCGATCTTGCGCAGCTGTTCGATCCGCCCGTAGGCCTCTGCCTTGCGTGCGGCGATCGCCTTCGTCACCACGGAGCGCCGCGACGACGACGTCGCGACGAGCAACTCGCCGGTGAGCGTCGCGAGCTGGTAGAAATTGCGATTGAGCCGCGCCGCCAGCTTGATCCGCTCGGCGCCGACGTCGACGAGCGTGTCGATCTCTCCACGCAGATCGCGGACATAGTAGAGCCCAACGACGGCGATCAGCACCTCGAGGACGATCACGATCGCCACGCTCGTGGTTATCTTGCCCCCGATCGAAAGATTTCGGAATCGTCGCATCTTGCCCTCGTCAGCGCGGAGGTCAGGCAAAAGAGCCCGCGCCGCCGACCTCGCGCAGCGGGTTGGCTAGCCTCTCTTCGGAACGGGCGGCCGCGCGGCAGCGCCCTCGAGTTGGCGCTCCTTCAACGTCGCCAACAGATCGACGCCGAAGATCTGCTTGATCTGCTCGAGGCTGGAGAGCGCTTTGAGAGGCAGACCGCTGTCGTCGGTGACGTTCGGAACGCGGGCGTCGATCATCGTCAGCTGCTGCACGCGGGTGTCGGCGATCAAACCGGTCAGCACATCGATCACTTTCTCGAGCTTCTGGACGAGGAAGATGTCCCGGGCGTTCGGCCCGGCGTTGCGCCAACTCGCCGCGAGCATGTTGAGCACCTCGGCCCGCGCCTTGCCGTCCTGCACGATCGGAGCCGCGTCCGCTTTGGCTCGCGCCTCTGCCGCCTCACAGTCCGCCTTGGCCGGCAAGACGATGTCCGCTTCGAGCTTCTTGCGTACCTGCTCGACCCGCGCCTTCTGCACATCGATGTTCGCCTCCGCCTCGGCGACGGCCTCGGCGACCGTCGCTTTCTGTTCGGCGATCAGCGCGTCGCGCTGTGTCAGCGTCTCGGTCAAGCGCTTGTCGGCTTCTGCCTTGGCCACGGCGATCAGCGCATCGACCCGCGCTTTGGTCTCGCGCCCGTTGTTCTCGGCGGCCCGCACGGAGGCATCGGCCTTGGCCGCCGCCTCGGCGATCCGCGCCTTGCGGATCACGTCGGCGCCGCGGATGCGCCCGATCGAGTCGAGGTAGCCGACCTCGTCGTGGACGTTCTGAATCTTCAGCGTGTCCACCGTCAGCCCGAGGTTCGTCATGTCGTGCTCGACCTCGTGGACCAGCGCCTTGGCGAATTTGATCCGGTCGTCGTTGACCTCTTCCGGGGTCATCGTCGCCAGCACGCCGCGGAGGTTGCCCTCGAGGGTCTCCCGGGCGATTCGCATGATGTGCTCACGCGGCATCCCCATGAAGCGCTCGACGGCGTTGTTCAGCAGCGGCTGGCGGCCGCACACCTTGAGGTTGGCGACGCCCTC
>JAGQJP010000747.1 GCA_020430585.1 Myxococcales bacterium
CGGGAGCGAAGAGCCAAGCGAGCCCCCCCGGGCGACGCTGGCTCCCGGTTGCCGCAGGCGCCGCGAGCTCAGCGCCATCTGGCTCCCCGAGCTCCTCGGCGGCGAACAGCCACGAGAGCCACGCCGCCGGGCGCGAACGGCCCTCGGCACCGCCGTCGTCGGGCAAACGCTCCGACGAGACGAGCCAGCGGAAGAAGCGAAGAATGTCTCGAGGACCCGCCATCTCGGCCACCCGTTGTCCCTTGACGATCCGAACGGTGCGACTTGATGCAAGATGCAGGCCAGATTAGACGCGCAAAATATCTTGAATTTATTACAAAAAAATGTGGCCGTCGAAATTTCGTCGCCCGCCAGCCAGCGTGCGGCGAACCTTCGCCGGCTACCGACCCACGACGTTGGGCGGCAAACGGCGAATTCTCACCGCTTCTCCGTGAGGATCTTGTGGGGCACACGGCGGGTGACCTCATCGAAGGTCGTCAGACCGCGTCGCACCTTCTCGACCGCGTCGTCGTACAGCGAGCGCATCCCCTTCCCTCGCGCCGCTGCGCGTACTTCGTGAAGCGCTGCCCCTGCGGCGATCTGCTCGGCGATCGCGTCGTCGACGACGAACAACTCATAGATCCCGATGCGGCCGCTGTAGCCGGTTTGGCGACAGTGCGCACATCCCTCCCCTGCGACGAGGGGGAACTCGACTCCGAGACGCTCGAAATGAAGGCGATCGGTCGGTTTCGGCTCGATCGGCCGCACGCATTCTGGGCAGACCCGTCGCATCAGCCTCTGCGACAAGACCGCCAGCAGCGAATCGGCGATCAATCGCTCGGGCAGACCGAGGGTGAGTAGACGCCCGATCGTGCTCACCGAGTCGTTGGTGTGTAGCGTGCTGAGAACGAGGTGCCCCGTCATCGCCGCCTGTAGTGCGATGTCGGCCGTCTCGGGATCGCGGATCTCACCGATCATCATCACATCCGGGTCCTGCCGCAGAAACGAGCGCGCGTATTCGGCGAAGCTCATGCGAGGCCCGATCTGCTTCTGGTTGATCTTCGCGAAGAGGTACTCGATCGGATCTTCGACGGTGAGCACCTTGTTTTCATCGGTGTTGAGCTCTTGCAGGGCCGAATAGAGGGTCGTCGTCTTGCCGCTCCCGGTCGGGCCCGTGACGAGCAGCATCCCCTCGGGGTTCTGAATCAGCGTGCGCCAGACCGCGAGCGTCTCGTCGGCGAATCCGAGCTTCTCCAAGCCGATCATCGGCTTGGCGCTATCGAGGATCCGCAGCACCGCATCTTCACCGAAGGGCCCGGGAACAATCGAGAGACGGAAATCGACGGTGCGCGCCACACCGTCGACCGTGAACGTCGCGAACACGCGCCCATCTTGGGCGCTGCGCTTCTCGGCGATGTCGAGGTCCGAGAGGATCTTCAGGCGCGAGATCACGCTCGGCAGCGTCTGGATGCTGATCGGCGAGATGATCTGGTGCAGCATCCCGTCGATGCGGATCCGCACATCGACGTCGTCTTCGTACGCTTCGATGTGCACATCGCTCGCGCCAAGGGTGATCGCGCGACCCAGTACGTCGCTCAACACGTCGTCGACGCGACGCCCGGGATCGAAGGAGATCTCTCGCACGGGTTTGAGGGTCACGTTGAACTTGTGCCGCTCGGCGACAGCGAGCCCATAGCCGATGTCCAGGGCCTTTCGAATCTCGTAGGCGTTGAGTCGCACGGGCGTCACGGGCCGCTGGAGCTGAATCGCGAGCTTGCCGAGCAGCTCGCCGTCCGCTGGGTCGAGCATCGCCACGGTAACGGGGGTCGGCAAATCGCGCGGCGCTCGGCCGAGGGCGACGCAATAGTTCTGCAGGCAGAACTTGTAGGCGAGCAGGCGCACGGTCGGGGCATGGATTTCGAAGTGACCGAGCTCCACGAAGGGCTCGATCTCACGCATCGTCGGATCACTCACGACGGTCCTCGCTTTGCGTCCGATCGATCGCCGCCGCCATCAGCTGGGCATAGCCAGGGTGGCGGAATCGCAGGCGCACGGTCTTCTTGAGTGGGTTGTAGCTCGCCTTGGCGAGCGGGGCGTGGCGGCGGGATCCGACGACCCATCCGATCAACGGGCCGACGATCGCGCCGAGGATGAAAAAACCGTACCACCCGGGGAGCGAGCCGTACGAGAGCAGACCCCCGACGACACCCGCCGCAAGACCGAACGCCAGACCGAGGTACGTCGAGCGACGGACGCCGAGGCGCCGATTCTCGACACAGGCGTCACAGAACCAGATCGAGAAGTCGAAGGAGATGTCGAAGCGCGTCAGCGCCGACCAAGCGCCGAACATCGAGGCCGAGGTCCCGACATATTGCGTCGTCTCGACGCCGCAGCGGCAGCAACGCGCTGGAAAGGCGAGATCACGATCGCGCAGCCGCACCTCGTTGGGGCCCAGGAGCTCGACTTTCTTCGACGTCGCCGTCGGATCACCGGTCGGGCTCGCGGCGGAGTCGCGCCCGCTGAGGACGCTGGCGGGGCGCCCCTCGCTGGCGAGCGCCGCACCGAGGGTTTTTAGCAGACCCAACGCCTCGTGCAGCTCGACCGTATACAACCACGGCAGCACGAGCTCGTCCCCCTTGAGGACGCGCAAGCCGAGTGGTAGATCGCGCCCCGAGCCGACGAGCTGGCGCCCCTGGCGCACTTCGACCCTGGGAACGTCGGCGACGTCGATCGGAAAGCGGAGGTTGGTCTGCAGGTCGACGATCGCATTGCCGGGATGGGCGAACAGACCCCAGGGCAAGAAGAGCCGCCGCGCCCCTTTCCAGACGACGAATCCCTCGAGGGTCAGCTCGGCGCGCTGTCGGCCCAGCCGCACGAATCCGATGACACAGATCACGATCCCGAGGACGAGGGCGGCCAGCGTGACGTCCTCGCGTCCCGTCGTCATGATCGCCAAGAGCGGAAAGGCGATCCACGCAACGGCCAGCAAACGCGTCGGTCGGACGCCCGGTATCGGGATCGGACCCGATCGGAGAACCTCCCGCGGGGAGGACAAGAGCGCGGCGCTGTCGGGGATCACCTTCGAAAGCGGGCGCCGTCCCATCAACCAACGATTGAATCCTTCGATCACGTCATCCACCCCTGTCGTCGCGACCGCTCGAGACCGCGACGTCCTCAATACCCGCGGTGCCGAAACAAGAACGCGTCGATCAAGCGCCGCAACTCGGCGCTCGTCTCGACCTCGGCGAGTGCCTCGACGTCGGGCAGCGCCGACTCCCAAAACGACGCACTGACGGCCATCAACGCGTCACCGCGTCGAGCCCGATCAGCGTCACGCAGGCCCTCGCTCAGCAATCGATCGATCGTCGGGTGGTATTTCTTGTTCGCCACCACGAGCCGCAACAGCCGATTACCGCCCGGCGCCGTCACTTCGGCGAGGCGCTCTTCGATCGTCAAGGGCCGCAAGGCGCGCACCGCGCCGATCAGCGGCTCGCGCCAGTCCGGTGAGAGCTCGACGACTTGCATCCCGTCGATCTCCCACGCGGCGATCGCCACCTGTCCATTCGCGTCGCGCGCCATGAAGCGCTGGGCATCGAGACGCTCGTGCTCGAGGCTGCCGTTGAGAGCGCGCAGCGACGTGCGAATGTGCTCGATCGCTTCGTCGATCGAGGTTCCCTCGGGAAGGAGGAACGACTCTCGCTCGTCCTGCCAATCGAGGGCGTGAAAGGCCCACTCGACGGACTCCCGGGCGGCGGAACCGCCATCGAGGCGCTCGAGCGCTCGATGGATCGGGCGCAAGAGCGACCGCCAACCGAGCTGCCCGATAACGAGCGCGGCATCGCTCACCAGGGCCTGATCGTCGGCGGCCAGCACCTCCGAAAACGCCCGATAGCAGGCGGGCTCATAGCGTGTTCCCACGAGGCCGAGGCCCATTCTACGCAGGGCGTCGCGATCGGACGGCGCGTCGAAGACGGCGCGCGCCAACTCGGCGGGCGTCACTCGATCGGTGTGTTGCACCACAGCCTCGAGCAGCACCTCGAACGTCGACTCTTCGGAGGCGCGGATCAAGATGTAGATCGCCGGAAGGGTCGGGTCCTCGGTGACCTGAATCAACGCCGCCTCGGATGCGTCGACCGACGGGTTGTGATCGACGAGCACGGTCCGCCGTACGCCCTCGGCGGACTCGTCGGCGCCGCCAGGGCCCATCATGATCCCCCGATCGCGCAGCGAGCGCTCGACCTGGTCGACCTGCTCCCAGGCCGCCTCGGCGTCTAGGCCGCGGGCGAATAGCCACTGGGCGTGAAACATCGGTTCCTTCCTCTCGTCAGCGCCCTGCAAAGAGCGGAACGATTACTCGATAGCGTTTCGAAAGCGTCAGCTCGGCGCGGACGAGCCAGATCGCCGCGCGAGAGACGTCGATCTCGGCGACCGTGCTCGCCCCGCTCTTGCGCTCGCCGACCACGGTCCGCTCACTGCCGTCGCGCCGCGCTACCAGGTAGCGCACCCCGGTGAGGTAGACCTCGTAGGCCCGAGGAAAGCGGAGCCGCAGCGTGCAGCGGCGGACCGAACCCGCGAGCGAACAGCTCAGCTCGCCCGAGATTCGGCGAGGATCCACCTCGACGAAGAGAAACGCAGGCTTGCGCGGCTCTCGCAGGCGCCGTTCGAGCACCACGCGCCGCCCGTCGGCGAGCTGGACCTCGACCTCGACCGTGCGGCTTCGAGCCGTTGCGAGCACACCGCTGCCCAGATCGAGCTCGTGCTCACAGGGGCGCGACGCCCACTCGCCCAGATGCCACGCCCCCCGCTTGTCGAGACGAAAGCGACACCGTCTCACCGCGCTCCCGTCGCCGACGATCAACCGCACCCAGAGCGTGCGGACGAGGGCGGACGACGAGAGCTGCGCGTCCAGCGCGAGAGCCAATCCCGAGCGCCGCGGCGTCTGAGCCAAGAGAGCTCTCCGCGCCTCGGCGCGCAACCGCTCGAAGGCCACGCGATGGCGGCCGTCGGGCCGCAGGCTGCGCAGCCGTAGATGCGTGTGGTGGTGATGAGCGAAGGCCCAGCCCTCGTAGGGGCTGAAGTTGAAGATTCGCCGCATCTCGGCGACGAGCCTCGGCGTGGCGTGGTACTTCTTCGCGACGACCCAGCGCTGAACCTGGGCCAGCACCGCCCGCGCCACCATCTCGTCGACCCCGATCTCTTCGAGGAGATCGCCACCGAAGGCCTCCAGGTGCAGCCGAAAGAGCTCGACGTAGAAGTAGCTCTGGCGCACGACGTCGAGCCGATCCGCGCGACCGCGGCAGCGCCAGGCGTCTTGGACGGCGACCTTCGGATCGCGCTTTTTGCGTCGCGCCTCGTCGGGGGTCAGGAAATGTTCGGTACAGGCCGCCAGATCGGGGCTGAAGTGCTTGCCGCGATCGCTCGTCAGGAAGTAGCCCAGGTCGAGGTTGATCCCACCGTCGTGTGAGCCCCCGGGATGTCGACCGCGCGGTGGCTTGCCCGGGCTGAGCTGCACGGGCGTGTCGCCGTTCTCGGCCGAGAGGTCGAAGATCGCCATCGGCAGCGCCCCGACACCGAGGGTCTGCGCGGTTCGGAAGGCCAAGACCTGCACG
Organism: Myxococcales bacterium; assembly: GCA_020430585.1. GTDB lineage: Bacteria > Myxococcota_A > UBA9042 > JAGQJP01 > JAGQJP01 > JAGQJP01. The sequence goes on from JAGQJP010000747.1 coordinate 5,589, forward strand.
AGCGCCACCGATTCGCGACGGGCCCAGCGAAACATCGGGTCGCCATCGGCTCCGCCGCGCATGTCGTGAGCCAGAACGCGAAAGCCGGCCTTCGGGCTCAACGGTGCAAAGAGGTGCACGAAGGTCGTCGGAATCGATCCGCGATGGCGATCACGCCCGTCGTTGGCCCTGAGATCTGGCGACGTCAGCGTGATCGTCGCCACGGCGAGGATCATCGAGAGCGCGAGAGGAGTCTGTCGTCGGATCATCTGCATCGGGCCCGCTCCGCGATTGGTTCGACACGGTAGCATCGAAAATCTCGCGCCAGATGTCAACGATCAACGTCAGCAGCTCTTTCTGCCTGGGTATCCAGGCGCCACGACATCGAACAACGCCCCAGGCTGGGCGATTCGATCGTCGGCGATCCGGCCGATCGCGCGTTGGCGGATGCTCTGCCCTTCGCTTCCGCCGACGATGTCGGCCAGCCGCATCTCGGCGACGGCGACGTAGAAGCGCCGCTCTTGCGTCTCGGCCGCGAGAATCGTACGCTGGAGCGCCGCGATCGCCTGATCGGGAAGGCCCATCTGAGCGTAGAGGGCGGCATCGAGAAAGTCGCACCAGACGGTGGCGTAGGGAACGCCCTCGCGCCGCAGGGCGTCGATCAAGCGCCGCGCGCGACGATGCTGCGAGCGCCGATTGTCGAGGCCGAGAGACTCGGCGAGGATCAACCGCGCCTTCATCCATCGCGCAGCGGTGCGAATCATCTGCACCCGGACCAGGGTCGAGCGCTCGAGCGCCTGAAACCGCGGGCCGAAGCGCGCCTCCCAGTCGGCGACGTCGCCCTCGTACAAGGCGAGCTCGACGAGCGCCAATAGCTCGTACCAGTGCTGGATGTGCAACCGCCCCTCGGGCGGAACCCAGCTCCACTGCGCCAGCGCACGGCGCGCCTCTTCGGGTTGTCCGTCGACGAGCCAGGCGACATTGAAGGCGCGGCTGAAGGTCGTCTCGCTGAAGCGATCCCCGCGGCGTTCGGCATCGCGGACATAGTGATGAAGCGACTGGCACATCTCGCGGTAGTCACCGAGATAGCGCAGAGCCAAGAGGCGAAAGAGGCGCGCGTTCGAGAGCTCGAGCTGCGAGCCGACCGTCTCGCCAGCGAACAGCTCCTCCGCCTCGCGAAGCTGCCGCGCAGCGATGCCGAAGCGCCCCCACCCATACATGTTGACGACACCCGCGGTCCCGAGCGCCAGGGCACGCAAATAGGGGCTCTGATCGCGGTCGGCAAGCCTGCGCAGCTCGCCGACGAGGGTCTCGGCGCGTGCGACCTCACGCCCGCCTTGCGTCGCGGCGTAGATCGCTTCGAAACCGAACGAGCGGGCGAGACGGTAGGGCTCACCGAGCTCGAGCGCCAGGCGCAGCGCCTTGGCCTGAAAATAGGCGCCGAGTATCGTGTCGGTGTGCCCCAAGACCGCAACGGTCTGATAGATGTCGAGGCGGCTGAGGCGATCGGGGGCGATTCGACTGGAGTCCCGCTCATCCCAGGAAAAGCCGCGCAGCCGCAGGCGGATGCGCTGCCAGACCAAGCTGCGCAACGCGGCTTTGGCGCTCGGCATCGCCTCGCCGATCTGTGCCAGTACGCCGCGAAGCACCTCGAGCCCCCGCTCCAGGTGACCGGCGCCGAGCAGCTGCTCGGCCGCGCGTCGGCGACAATCGAGCGCCGTCGCCGCGCTCGCGTCCCGAGCGGCGTCGATCAACACCTCAGCAGCCTCGGCGCTGCGCCCAGCATTGACCAGCGCCTCTCCCAGGCCGAGGAGCAAGCGCTGACGCCGATCGCGGTTGGCGTCGCCGAGGCGAAGAGCCGTGCGAAAGAGGGTTGCGGCCCGATCGAAAGCGAGCATCTCGCTCGCGCGCTCCGCCGCTTTCTCGGCATGGCGCGCCGCCCGAATCGCGTCGCCCGCCGCCTCCAGGTGCCGCACGACCTCGTGGGCCTGGGTGTCCGGACCCCGCTCGAGAAATGCCACCGCCAGGCTGCGATGGATCGCCGCGCGCCGCGTTCGATCGATGCGTCCGACGACGGTCTCGCAGATCCGGTCGTGGTAGGGTGCGACCAGGTCGCTCTTGCGCTCACCGCTCGTCTTGAGCAGGTGCTGACCCGCGAGGGAAGCGATTGGCGCCCGCGCGTCGGAGCCGTGAACCGCGTCGACGATCTCCCGTGGGATCGGCACGCCCGCTACCGCGACCAGCTCGACCAGCTCGCGCTCCACCTCGGGCAACCGCTCGACTCGCGCCCAGAGCACGCTGTCCAACGCGTTGGGGGTGCCGAGAACGTGGACGTCCGCCAGATAGCGCGCCAGCTCGAGCGCGAGCATCGGATGCCCCGCGGACTCCCGAACGATCGTCTCGGCGTCGAGGCTCGCCCCTTCGCGATCGAGGTAACGCGCAACGAGCTCGGTCGTCTCGCTCCCCGCGAGATTGGAGAGCGCGATCTGACGCGCGGAGATCGCCCCGAGCAGCCGCTCGACTTGACCCGCGCTCTCGACGTCGCCCGCGCTCTCGGCGTCGGCGAGTGGTCGCGACGTGAGCAGCAGAAAGACGGGCGGCGCGTCGGGCGGTCGCAACAGATCCAACAGCAGCGTGACGCTGTCCGAATCGGTCCAATGAATGTCGTCGATGAAGACCACGAGCCGCCGCGAGCGCGCTACCTCGTCGATCAACGCGCGCAGCGCCGAAAAGGCTCGGTTTCTCTGCTCGAGCGGGTTCATCGGCAACAGCGGCTCGTCGAAGGCGGCGAGGAGGTGCGGCAGGCGGCGGACGATCGGAAAGATCTGCGCCAGCGCGCGCGTACCTGGCGGATACGCAGTGCGATCGGGGTCGGCGTGGCGCAGAAAACCGACGAGCGCATCGACGACGCTGTCGACGGCCTTGTACGGGACCGACTCGCGCTCGTAGCAGCGCCCCTCGAAGACCGTCGCGTCTCGCAGCGAGGAGAGGAACGACTGGGTCAGCGCCGTCTTGCCCACGCCCGACGCGCCTTCGATCAGCATCACCAGCGGCAGCCCCTGATCGAGCTCGTCGAGAGCCTCCCGCAGCGCGTCGAGCTCGGGGCGGCGACCGACCAGGCTGAAGGATGGCGCATCGGTGCGGGGAAAGTGTGGTCCGCTGCGCACGTTCGAATCGACACCCAACGCATCGAGGATCGCTCGCTCGTCGGGGCGCTCGGTCGGATCGCGGGACAACAGCGCCTGGCAGAGCTCGTCGAGCTCCGCGGGGATCGCCTCGACCCACGACGACGGCGGCCGCGCTACGCTGTTCTGTTTCGATTGCAGCACGAAGAGCGGGTGCCCGTCGAAGGGGAGCCGTCCCGTCAGCGCCTCGTAGAGCATCACTCCGAAGGCGTACCAATCCGAGGCGGGAGTAACCGCTCCGCCTGACGCCTGCTCGGGTGACATGTATTGGGCGGTGCCGACGATCCGCATCTCCGACAGATCCCGACGCTGGTCGAGATCGGTCACCAGACCAAAATCCAGCAACACCGCGCGCTCGTCACTCGACGAGACGAGGACGTTGGTCGGCTTCAGATCGCGGTGTATCTTACCCGCGCGGTGCAAGGTGGCGACGCCGCGCGCGACCTGCGCGCAGGTTCGACGCAGACGTCCTTCGTCATAGCTCGCCAGGGCCAAACGCGCCGCTCCGTTCTGGTGCGCGTCGACCGATGAGCCATCTGACGTCTCGGCGTCAGCGATCGCCGCATCGGGGTCGCTGTTGGGGCAGACGAAGGAGCGAAAATCGCGTCCCTCGACGAACTCCATCGTGAAGAACCAGAAGTTCGAAACGCATTGCAACTCGAAGAGTTGAACCAAGTTTGGGTGGCGAATGCTGCAGAGCGAGCGGAACTCGTTCTTGAATAGGTAGAGGCTGTTTTCGTCGAGGTTTCGCAGCGTCTTGAGGGCAACGCGGCGTTCCAGCTCGCGATCGAACGCCTCGTAGACGACGCCCATCCCGCCAGAGCCGACTTCGCGGCGCAGCTCGAAGCGTTCGGAGCTCGGAAAGTCAAGGGATCGTGGCATCGTCACGAACGATCTCGGTACTTGTCGTATTGGGGTTAGACGCCAGCATCGCAGGAGCCGTCGCTCCTGTCAATCGAATCGAGGGTTGGCTCCACGCGTCGCCGAATCCGATCAGATCAGGTCCGAGGCGTAGGGACCGCCGCGGTGTCGACCCGAGCCGACGAGGATCGCCGCCTCGTCGCGCAGCTCGATCACCAGAGCCGTGACGCTGTGGCCATCGCTGCGCTCGAGGGCCAACTCGACGAGCCGTTCGGCGATCGCCGCGAACGGAGCGGAATTGGGCACGCTGCCGACGACGCTGGCGACGTCGCAAAAATCGGAGATACCATCCGAACAGAGAACCAGACGGTCGCCGTGCTCGAGCTCGACGACGCGGAAATCGACGTCGATCCCGGGGCTCTGGCCCACCGCGCGGCGGAGCACACTCGATACGCCGAGCATGTGCGCCTCTCCATCGGAGACCCGCGGAAATGCTGGACTGAGGGTGCGACCATCGGTCAGCCGCAACGTTCCACTACCCCGCGCCAGAAAGCCGTGGCCACCGCCGACGTGGGTGAGAAAGGCGTGGCGCCCGACGATTTGCAACGCGATCAGTGAGCTGCACATCGCGGCGAGCTCCGGATTGCGGCGGCCGCGCTCGTAGATCGTCTCGTTCGCCCGGGCGATCGCACCGCGTAGCAGGCGCTCGATCTCTTCGAAATAGCATCCTTCGAGCGGTTGGTCGTAGAGCTCGTGGAGCAACGGCCGCATCTCGCGCAGCGCGTCGCGCACGATGTGGACCGCCATGTCGGCGGCCACCTCCCCGCCGCAGGTGTGGTCCGATCCTCCGCAGAGGATCGCGAAGTGCCGCGTCGGATCGACAAAATAGCGATCGCGATTGGCGGCACGGCCGCGGCCAAAATCACTCCTTCCGTAGGCCTGAAAGTTCATCCCAACACCCCCTTGACGCCGAACGGGAGCGCAGATTGCGCTCGTCGCCGGTCGATCGTTCCCCCGCGATAGTATAGATCGGCGGCGACCGATTGCGGTAACGATAGAGGCCAAAGGTGACAGATATACGAGGTTTTCGTACGGTGCCCGAGACGTCGTTCAGAACTGGGCGGAGATCCGCGAGTCTCCCGAGCGGCGCGGGCCGTTCTTGATCGAGGCCGCCGCCTTCTCCAGGGCGATCACGACGGCGGTCGCGTTGTCCCGGGTCGAGCGGTCGAGGGCGCTGTCGATCAGACGCTCGACGAGCACGGCGCGGTGCGAGGTCTCGCCGAGCTCGGCGACGACGGTGGGGATGTCGCAGACCTTGCTCACACCGTCGCTGCAGAGGATGAAGCGATCGCCCGCCTCGATGCGGACCCAGGAGACGTCGACCTCGAGCGACGGGCGCGCGCCGACGGCGCGAGTGAGGATGTTCGCGTAGCCCGAGACGAGCGCCGCGGACTGCGCGTCGGCCAGCCGCTCGAGCATCTCACCGTACGTGTGGTCGCGGGTCAGCTGCTGCACATCGGTGCCGCGGACGCGATAGCAGCGGCTATCGCCGACGTGGGCGATGAAGGCGTGCTCGCCAAGGATCTGGATCAACGTGCAGGTCGTACACATCCCGCGCAGCGCGTCGTCCGCGGTCGACTGTTCGTGAATCTCGCTGTTCGCGCGGCACACGGCGTCGCGCAGGAGACGTTCGATCTCGTCGAAGTAGCCGCCCTCGTTGGGTTGTCGATAGAGCTCGCGCAGCAGCGGGTGATGGTCGCGGATCGTCTCGCGCACGATCCGCGCGGCGGCCTCGGCGGCGACGTGACCCGCTCGTTGGCCGCCAGCGCCGTCACAGACGACGGCGAACTTCATCAGCCCGTCGATCACGAAGCGATCCTGGTTGCTCGGTCGGCCGACGCCGATGTCGCTCTTTCCGTAGGCGGAGAATTGCATGGTGTCCCTTCCCGGTCGCGGATGGCACTCGGCACCCCGCCGCGGCCGTCTTGTGTTCAATGAAATTCTTGAACGCGGAGGCGCAGCGATCTATTCCAGTTGGTCGGCCCAGTTGGCTAACATGCGAACGATCCGAGGTTTTCCTGAGGGAGGTCTTCGGGGGCTGAGGCGAACGACGAGACGAGCTCGTCAGAGACAGCCGCCGCCCTTCTTGCTCTTGCGGCGAATTACCGTGGGACGCACGACGGGGGCCGGGCGCTGCATCGTCTGGCCCGTGAAGTGGCTGTGAACGGCGAGCCGCAGGCGATAGTCGGCCGGGCTCAGCTTCGGATCGGGCTTTCGCAAGACATGCTCGCTCCACGATTGGTAGCCGCCGTCGAGACGGTACACCTTGCCCGTAAAGCGCGAGAGCTGCTTGGGCAGGTGTTTGGTGCCGCTGTGGCCGTAGACCACCAGCGGGCGGTTGGACGGTAGATTCTCGATCTGCGCCGCGATCTGGTCGAAACAGTAGGCCAGCGGAATCCGTTTCGCCTTGCAAGCCTCGGGGCCGCGCAGGTCGACGAGCATGATCCCCCGCGGTCGCTCGATCAACCGCTTGGCGAGGGCCGCGGCGTCGATGCGCGTCACGTGCACCTTCGGTCGGCGTCCCGCGTCGCTGTCTTGCGGGACGAGGAGAAACGCCGTCGAGGCGAGGGCCAGGGCGATCAGTGTTCCCAGCGCGCCTTTGGCGACGGGCGTCATCGTGTTCGGCGCCTCGAGGGCGCGGCGGCGCGAGAAGTAGCCCTCGGCCTTCTCGGCGATGGCGAACAGCGCGACGGCAAAGAGAGCGACCGCCGCAGCGAGGACCTCGAAACGCAGTCCGAGAAGATCGCTGAAGGTCAGCACACCCTTCGCCTGGGCCAGGTAGAGCGGCTTGACCAGCGGGTAGAGCTCGCCGAAGAGCACCGAGCCGACGACGACACCCGCGATCGTCACGAGGCCGTCCCACTTGCTCGAGGCGAAACCGACGATCGACGTTCCCGGACAGTAGCCCGAGACGATGAAGCCGACGCCGAGGACGAAACCGCCGACGAGGTGCGCAAAGAGGAAGGTCTCGGGCACATAGATCGCCTTGAGATCGACGACGCCTGCGCCGCTCGCGATCGCCACGCCGATCATCGCGGTCACGATCGCCGTGAACATCACCTTGAAGACGCGCATGTCGTGACCGTAGAACTGCGCGACCAGCACCGACGCGCGGCCGAAGCCCGAGCGCTCGAGGACGAAGCCGAAGCCGAAGCCGATGATCAGCGCTGGAATGAACTCGAGAGCCAGCGGAAACTGACCAGTGCCAAAAATAGGGAGTAGATTCATTGCCATTGCCTCCGTACCAGAGCGGCGACGGCGTATCCGCCGGCGAAGACCGCGAGCATGAAGATCCAGCTGCCGACCGAGAGCAGAGCTCCGCCCGAGAGGGCTTGGCCCGACGTGCAGCCACGGGCGAGGCGGGCCGCAAAGCCCATCAAGATCCCACCCGAGAGGGCGGCGATCAGGCGCCAGCCGACACCTACGCGGGGGCCCTTGACGATCTCGGATTTGTTGCGACCGCCGAGGACCGAGCTGACGAGCCCGCCTCCGAAGATCCCGATCACCATGAAGACGAGCCAGTCATTGAGGACATGCGAGCCCGCGGCGAAATAGCGCGCGAAGTACTGACTGGCGTGGACGTGCGACTCGGAGACGCCGTTCATCAGGAACACGCCGAGACGCGACGAGGCGCCGGACGCACCGATTCCGTGTCCCAGGACGAGGAACGCGGCGAGCAGCACCAGACCCAGGGCCACTCCAGCAATATACGGGTTCCACAACGGTTTTTCTTTAATCTGCGACATTCGTGTGCCCTCCTCCTCAGAACAGGCCGGTAATCGAGGTTTGACCGGCGGCGACCAGAATCGTGCGCAAGGCGATGCCTCCGAGCAGCACCAGCGCGGGTACCATGAAACGGCTGTGGGCCGCCCCGCTCAGCTCCCGCCGCTCGAGCCAGAGCGGGACGAGGATGCCGAGCAAGAGCACCAACCCGAAGAACGCGCCCGTGTAGGGCCCGCTCGTCAGCAGCGACACCGCCGCCCGCTCGGATTGGGCGCCGCTCATCCGATCGACGAGGAACAGACCGAGCAGCACCAGCTCGATCGAGAGCGCCGCGATGTCCCAGCGAAGCAGCATCGCCTTCGCCGCGTCGCTTTTGGCGATCAACAAAAGGAACGCCGCCCCGGCGGAGACCCCCGAGGCGAGAAACAGCGGTCCCAGCAGCGCCGAGTTCCAGAGGGGGCGCGCCACCAATGTCTGGAGCAGGACCCCCGTGTAGATCCCGAGGCCGACACCGACAGAGGCCGTAACGTAGAGCACGCGGCGGCGGTGGCGTTCGACGAAACCCTGTCCCCGCCCGAGCCAGCTCGCGAACCGGGCGCCGAGCCTCGGCCAGGGGAAGCGCTTCCGCAGGGCCTCGTCGAGCCACTCGGCGTCGAGCGAGGCGAGCAGCCAGAGCGCCATCGCGGGATAGGCGACGAGCAAAATCCAGGCGCCCCAGCTCATCGGCGAGGTCGGGCGAAAAGCGAGATAGAAGCGATAGACGTGGATCTTGTTCGCCAAATCGAGAAAGAGGGCGACCATTCCGAGGGACAAGAGCGCGATCCCCAGGCCGGCGCTGGCGCGACTGAGGCGTCGCTCCCAGCGCTCGGGCCAGTAGAGCTCCATCAGCGCGCCGACGACCAGAAGACCCGCGACGAGCCCGCCCAGGAAGAGATAGACCGGGATCTCCCAGTTCCAGATCGCCAACGACGGGTCGATCGCGGGATTTTGGCGCGTCGTGAAGATTTCAACAGCTAGCATGAGCCACCTCCGCTCAGATCAAGAAGAACATGTTCGGTTTCGTTCCCGCTTCGACGTTCGCCCGCTTGTAACGCCGCGAGCGCAGGAGCTGGCTGATCGAAGAGTCGGGATCGTTGCGATCGCCGAAGACCAGCGCGCTCGTCGGGCAGACCGTCACGCAAGCCGGCTGCTTTCCCTTCGCCGTGCGGTGCGTGCAGAAGGTGCACTTGTCGACGTGGCCCTTCGGGTGCACGAACCGCGCATTGTAGGGGCACGAGGCGATGCACGCTTTGCAGCCCGTGCACTTGTCGGCGTTGACGAGCACGACGCCGCCCGGGCCGATGTAGCTCGCGCCCGTCGGGCACGCGCTCACGCAGGGTGCGTTGTCGCAGTGTTGACAGCGATTCGAGCGCAGCTCGAGCTGAAGCGTCGGGAAGGTCCCGCTGACGACCTCTTCGACCCAGTCCCGGGTGTAGCCGTCGGGCACGTTGTTTTCGGTTTTGCAGGCCAAGACGCAGGCCGTGCAACCGACGCACAGCCGCGTATCCATTGCCATCGCGTATCGCTTTGCCATCGCTACGCCCTCTCGATTCGCACGAAGTTGACGTTCATTCCCGTGCCGCCCATGATCGGATCCTGGACGCTGCGCGTCACCAGCTCGCTGTCCGACGCTCCCTTACCGTACGCCTGGCGCAGCTTCTTCTCGCGCCGTCCGAAGCCGTGGACCATGTAGACGCAGTCATTGCGGATCCGCTCGGTCGCCTTGACCCGAACCGGAAGCGATTTCACCTGGTCCTGGTTCACCAACACCACGCGCTGCTTGTCTTTGATCCCCAGCGAGCGGCAGACGTCGGCGTTGATCCAGACTTCGTTCTCGGCGTAGGTCTCGGCCAGCAACCGGTTGTTCGCCGTGCGCCCGAACGAGTGCTGCGGGGCACGGCCGAAGAGCAAGCGGTAGCTGCCTTCTGGCGGCTCGGGATGCGGTGTGTAGACCGGGAGCGGGTCAAGGCCCGCCTTCTTCAGATCGTCGGAGTAGAACTCGAACTTCTTCGACGGCGTGTCGAAGGTCAAGGCGACCCCCTCCTCGACCGTGACCGGCTGGCGCTTGCCGACGATCACGCCGTCGCGCACCAGGGCCTCGAAATCGAGACCCGAGAGCTTCGCCCGCCGCTCCACATATTGCCGCGCGCTCTTCCAGGGGAAGTAGGCGCCGAGGCCGAGACGTTTGCCGAGCTCGGCGGCGATCCACCATCCCGGCTTCGAGGCGTACATCGGCGCCACCGCGGGCCGACGCAGCGCGACGAAGGGCTGTTCGTAGGTCGGGTTGTACAGATCGTCCCAACGCTCGAGATAGGTCGACTCGGGGAGCACCACGTCGGCCCAGCCGACGATCTCGGCGGGAAGGACGTCGATCGCGACGACGAACTCGAGCTTCTGCAGCGCCTCGCGCGTCTTCTGCGGCTCGGGTAGCGAGAGCGGAAGGTTGGTCCCGTAGACGAGCCAGGCCTTGATGTCGTAGTCCGCCGTTCCGGGGATCGAGGCGTCTCGCACACCCGCCGCCAGCGGAGCGGAGGCCAGGGGAATGACCTTACCTCTGGGCCGGTCGGCGACCGCCCGCTTCGGCTTCGGGTACGTCGGTGTCGGAACCTTCTCGAGGGCGATGTTCGTCGGCAGGATGAAGCCACCCTTGCGCCCCCAGTTGCCGAGCAGACCGTTCAGGATCGCCACCGCCCGCAGGCGCTGCGTGTCGTCTCCGTACCAGGTGACGTGGCGCCCGGGGTGAACCAGCGACGCGGGCTTGAAGCCGGCGATGAAGCGCGCCGTCTCGCGAATCTTGGCCGCCGGAATCGTTGTCTGGGTCCAGGCCCACTCGGGCGTCTTGTCGGCGACGTGCTTCTTGAGCTCGTCGAATCCGTGGCCGTATTTCGCAACGAAATCTCGGTCGTAGAGCTTCTCTTCGATGATCACGTTGATCCAGGCCAACAGCAGAGCGATGTCCGTCCCCGGCTTGATCGGCAGCCAGTGGCGCGCCTTCGAGGCGGCGATCGAGAAACGCGGGTCGACGACCACCAGCTGGCCGCCGTTCTTGAGCGCCGTCGAGAAATCCTGCACCTGGGTGTTGTGCATGTTCTCGCCGAGGTGGTAGCCGAGAAAGGTCAGACAGCGGCTATTGGCGATGTCCACCGACTCGGGCGAGCCCAGGTGCGAGCCCGTGGTGAGATTGAACGCCGCCGTCCGCGGGCCCTTGCATTGGGCGTAGCTCGGCGCGGCGAGGTTCGGCGTGCCGAAGGCCTTCATCAGATGCACGAACCAGGTCGCACCGAAGCCGTGCTGGAACATCGCGATCGACTCCGGCCCGTGCGTCGCGGCGATCTCTTTGAAACGCTTGGCGATCAGATCGAGCGCCTCGTCCCAGGTCGCCTCGCGGAAGCGTTGCGTCCCCCGCTCCGAGACGCGGATCAGCGGCGTCTTGAGCCGGTCCGGGTCGTAGAGCAGGCCGGGACCGCCCACCCCGCGGGGACAGAGCCGTCCGCGGGAGAGCGGGTGCTTCGGGTTGCCCTCGACTTTGGTCACGCGCCCGCCCTTGACGTGCACGTTGATCCCGCATTTCCAGAAGCAGAGCTCACAGATCGAGCCGACGACGGTCTCGCCGTCGGTCTTCGGATCCATCGGCTGATTGGCGTCGAGGCCCCACCAGTTGGTGAGCAACCCAGAGCCGACGACCGCTGCCGCCGCGCCGCCGCCACTCAACTGAATGATCTCTCGTCGTGTCAGACCTCCCATCATTCGCCTCCTCAGTGGTGACAACCCAGCAGACACTGCACCAGGTTGCCCAACCGTCGTTCCACAATCTGATATGTCGCTGTCCCCCCCTCTCGGTCGGCTCGCACCAGTCCGAGCATGCGCAACATCCCGAGATGTTGGGAGACGAGATTCTGTTTGAGCCCCAAGAGCTCGCAGAGCTCGCCGACGTTGTAGGGCCGCAGACAGAGAGCGCCGATCAGGCGCAGCCGCGTCTCGTGGGCGATGCCCTTGATCACCTGGGCCAGGCGGCGGGCCCGCTCCGGCGAGGCGACGAGTTGCCGCACGTCCTCGCACAGCTCGTCGATCGGCCGCGCCTCTTGCTGCTCTTCGAAAATGGTTTGCGTCCCGTGATTCATCACTCGCGTCCCTCCCCCTCGAGGTTCCGATATCGTGGTATCACGATATCCTGACGTTCGGTCATGACCCGGATCAAATCCCCGGCTAACGCCGATCAATTAGGGAGATAACAAGCTGAAATAATGAATGAACATGAGAGTATTTCGGGGCGTGGACCGTTCGTCAGCGCGCATTCACCGCGAGCGGGCCGGCGATGCGACGGCTCGCAGGACGGACGATGTGGCGATCCGTTCGGCCGTCGATCGGCGTCGTAAAGGCGAGCCCGAGGAGCTCGAGGACCGTGGGGGCCAAGTCCACGAGGCGGAAGCGAACGGGCTCGACGAGCCGCTTGATCGACGGTCCGGCGCAGACGAAGGCGGTCCACATCGCAGGATGCGTCGGAAGGTACCCATGATGCCCTCCACTCGAGGACCTGCGAACGAATCCCTTTCCCTTGACCCGACCAAAGGAGGTGTGGGGTTTTGCGAGGACGATCAGGTCTCCGATCCGCGCGTTCTCGCGCGGCATCGGCAAGCCCAGCGTGCTGTACTGGCTGGGTCTCAGAACCCGGTCGATCTGCGGAACGCGGCCCAAAACCTCGATCACCTTGGCGCGCAAGAGTGGAGCCCTCTTTTTGTCGAGAATGTAGAGAAACGTGGCGTGCCCGTTCCGCACCGTGTAGACGGGGCCGCGGGAGAATTCGTCGGCGAACGGTCCGTACGCATCGATCAACCCGTGCGTATGGAGGAATTTATCGATGTCGAACACCGAGGTCACGGGCAGAAATCCATGGTCCGAGACCACGAAGACATCGGTCGAGGCGAGAAGCCCCGCTGCCCGATACGTTTCGAGTAGCTCACCGATGAGCCCGTCCACCGCGACGAGCGCCTCGGCGACCTTCGGCGAGTCGGGTCCGAGATCGTGGGCGACGACGTCGGGAGAGTCGAAATGCACCGCCATCACCGCCGGCTTGTACGTGCGTACGGTGAAGCGAGCGATCTGCGCGACGACGCGATCCATCTTGACCACGCGCTCCGACGAATGGTCGCGCGCCAACCCGCCGACGTCGATCCCCGCGCGCCGCAACGTTTCGAGAAAGCCTCGCGTCGATCCTTTTGTCAAGGCGGGCCAGTCGGTCTGGTAGGGAATGTTGTGGGTGATCGCCGAATCGAGCTGCGACCCGGGCCAATGGATCGCCGCCGTGACCAGCCCATGTCGCGCCGCGACGTCAAAGAGGGTCGGCGTCGCCACGAGGGAGGCACGCTTGAGCCCCCAAGCGGTACGATCACTGTTCTTGATGCGGTCGAAGAAGCGATTTCCCACGACGCCGTGACGCCGGGGTAGCGACCCTGTGAGCATCGTGGTGTGAGCGGTCCAGGTGACGCTGGGAAAGGTGGAGATCCCAGCGCCGAGAACCCCGCGTGCCGCGAGTCGCCGCAGCTGGACCAACTTGATCGAGCGATCGACCAGCTTGGTGTGCGAAAACCCATCGATCGAGATGATCAGCACGTGTCGGCGCGTCGGCGCCGCCGAGGCCGAGCCCCCCCAACAGAGTAACATACTGAGGCACGCCAGCCAGCCGCGCCGCATCCGACGAAGAATCGCGATGTTGTCGAGTCGCATTGGTCTGTCTCCCCTTGTTTTCTCGAGGCGACGATACCGCGGCAACACGAGAATCGCCTTCGGATCGGATCAAGATTGGACGTTTCCTCGATGAACGTTCGATGAATCGGGTCGTGGATCGATGACGAATCGGCGGCGCCTCGATTCGATGCGTCGAGAATGCCGTCGGTGATGAGCGTCAGCGGCGCGGGCGGCGGACGGACTGGGCAGCCCGAGAGGTGATCCAGGCCGAGAGCATCCCCGCCCCGCCGGCGGCGAGCCCCGTGATCAGCATGCACCAGCTCGGCCAGACCGAGAGGGCCATGCATCCGATGGCGACGGGGATCAGCGTCACGCTGAGCCGAGGATCGAAGGCGATCGTCGTCGCGCCGAGAAAGAGAAAACAGAGCACGAGTGACATCAGCATCAACGCCTCGAGGCTGAGCGTATCGAGCAGCGCGAACCAGAGCACCACCGCGACGAAGGCGAAGAAGAAGTAGAGCCCGAGCAGGCGGCGGTTCGTCAGCGAGCGCCAGAACACGCCCCCGAAGCGCAACAGCACGAGCGAGAGCACGACGTTCCCCGCAAACGCACTCGTGACGATGACACGCTTGCTCAGGGCGAACCAACCGAGGCGCGTCCCGACCTCGAGCAGGAGGCAGGGGATGAACCAGAGCAAACCGATCGCATAGACCACACCCGCGCGGGCGTAGACGCCGACGCGGGGATCGAAGCCCTTGCCGAGGTGTTGCAGCCGCGCCTCGTGCGCCAACGAATCGCGCAGATCGGTCAAGCCCTTGCGCAGATCGGAGGCCGTCTCGTCGAGCTCGTCGAGATAGTCCGCCGCCTCGTCGACGTGCCGCAGCGCCAGGGCGTGGGCCACACGGGCTCGTGCGAGCTGGGCGCGCAGTGGCGCGATCCCGGGATTCTCGGGCCACGCCTCGCTCGACTTGCGCAGCGCGAAGTCGCACTCGTAGAACAGTCGCTGCACCGCCGTTTGGCGCGGCGCCTCGTCGGTGTTGCCGACGACCTCGAGCTTGGCGAGCTGGTCCCGCGCCGACTCCAACAGCGCGGCCGAGGTGCGGTGTTGCAAGAATCCGGCGACGGCGAGGCGGAACTCCTCGGCGGATTGGAATCGCGCCTCGGGGTCGCGAGCCGTGGCGCGGTTGCAGATCGCCGCCAACTCGACGGGGACGTCGCCGCTGTACGCGACGGGCGCCGAGATGTAGGCGTTGTCGAGGATCTCCATCGGCGTGCTGCCCTGGTGGCGGCGGGTCATCGTGACGATCTCGTGGAGCAAGGCCCC
>JAGQJP010000748.1 GCA_020430585.1 Myxococcales bacterium
CGCGGTTGGTACGTTCAGCCGCAGCTCTCCTTCGGCGGCTATCCCGCCTGTATGCACCTGACGGTGATGAGCGGCACGCAGGTGGCGATCGTCGACGAGTTCCTCGGCGATCTGAAGACGTCGATTGCGGCGGCCAAAGCGCTCCCCGACGCGTCACCCGCCCCATCGCTCGTGCAGCTGCTCCAGTCCCTCGACCCGGCGACACTCAATAGCCAGACGATCGCTCAGCTCCTCGGGATGGCGGGGATTCGCGGTACCGACTTGCCCAAGCGGATGGCCGAGATCAACGGCTTGATCGACGCGATGCCGCCGCGCCTGTCCGAAGCGATCCTCGCCGACTTCGTCAACCAGATGTTCGTCTGCCCCAGCGAGGTCTAATTCGGGATGCAAGCGTGCTCGCTTTTCTTGCACGTTTCGGCGCCGGCCTGGCAGTCGCCATCCGATCCGCAGCCCTTCACGATTTCGAGTCGATAGTCGATCTCGGCGTCGATGATCGGGTCACCGTAGTCCACCGCGATGTAGAGCGGCGAGGTCCCGAGCTTCGAGGTCAGCGTCACGATCGACGAGCCGAGCTGCGGTCCGCTGCTGGAGCTCAGGGTGAAGTTGCCGCTTCCGTCGGCGCTGAAGAGGCGAATTCGCATCCCCGCCGGTGCGGTCGCCGAGGTGGTGACGACGCGGATGTGGGTCCATTGCGTCGTGGTGAGTTGGATCTTGAACCAGTCGACCCGCTCGCTGGCGAGCCCGGGGCACATCACGAGGTCGGAGACGATCGAGCCGTGGTCGAGCGGAAGGGAGGCGATCACCGTTTCCTGGCGTTGTCCGGAGAGATCGTCGACGCAACTCCCGCGGTCCGGGATGTCCAGGCCGACGAGCCCATCGTCGCTATTCGGAGCGTCGGATTCGACGTCCGCGTCGGTCTCCTCATCGAGCAGGTCGCCGGTTTCGAGATCGTCGGCGTCGCCGTTTTCGAGATCGTCGGCGTCGCCGGTTTCGAGATCGCCGTTCTCCACGTCGGCGAGATCGGCGCCTTCCCCGTCCTGGATCTCGACGCGTTCGAGATCGTCGGCGTCCGAGGACAGATCGGGAACGGCGTCGTCACTCTCGACGCCGTCGGAGAGATCGGAGGTTCCCGCGCTGTCGCCGACCGACGACGTGTCGGGTCCGTACAGCGGACGCAGCGACGGCAGGCAGCCGACGGCGGCGGCGAGCAACAGCAGAAGGGGCAGATATCGCCAGGTTTGTTTCATTTTGCAACAAAATGTGGCCGTCGAATCAAGCTCGCATCCCTTGGTACATTGTAGTCGAGAATGTCTCACTACACAACAGGCAAAGCACCGGACGAGATCGCTTGCGGTGTTGAGTGTTACAGCTGTCAACAATTTATAATTGACGCTCGTCGTTGCCCCATATTATACTCATAGAAGCGCCGTTCGTAACTGCCGTGTAGGAAAACCTAGCCGCCGATGAAAACGATCGAGGGAAAGTGCCCCCGGTGCGATCGCAATGGAGCCGCCGGCTCGCCCTGTCAGACGGACGGATGTCGCGTTTCTGGTGTTCATTGCATTCCCCGCGGATACCACGAGCGTTTTCGCCAGCTCCCAGAGGCGGAGCGGGAGCCGCTGATCGGCCAGCGAATCGATGACTACCTCCTCGTCGACACGATCGGCGAGGGCGGCTTCGGCCGGCTCTTCGTCACCCTCCAGCTCCCTCTGTTCATGCGCTGCGCGTTGAAGTTGATGACGGTTCGGCGAGACGTGAACGAGGCGGTCCTCACGTCGATGGTGAAGAAATTCGAGAGCGAGGCGATGAACCTCGCGCAGCTGAGCCATCCGAACATCGTCCGGATCGTCAAGTACGGCATGTTTCGCGGTCTGCCCTACATCGCGATGGAGTACGTCGACAACGCGCGCACGCTCAAACACGAGATTCGCCGCCGAATTCGACGCAACGAGC
>JAGQJP010000084.1 GCA_020430585.1 Myxococcales bacterium
CCCATCGTGCTGCGCGCGCCCGAGGTGGTCGAGACTCACGAGACCCTGCTGGCGCGCAAGTACGCGCAATCGAGGTAGATTCATGGCGATCTTCGTCACCGGGACGACTGGGTATCTCGGAAGTTACCTGGCGACCTTACTGCTCCGCGATCACTCCGAACGTCTGGCCCTCTTGGTTCGCGCCAAATCGGAACAACACGCCCTCGAACGCCTCTGGCAAGCGCTGCAGCTGCAGATGAGCTTCGAGGAGTTCGTCGAGCTCGTGCCGCACCGTTGCGATCTCTATCTCGGCGACCTGACGGAAAAGAACCTCGGCCTCGACGACGCCGCGCGACAGCGCCTGATCGAGAGCACCGACTCGGTGATCCACTGCGCCGCCTCGCTCAACCGCAAGTCGGCGAAGGCCTGCTTCAACGTCAACCTCCGCGGCACGCTCGAGATCGTCAAGATCGCCCGCGCGGCCCAGGACGACCACGGATTGCGACGCTTCTCGGACATCTCGACGGTCGCCGTCGCCGGGCACCGCAAGGACGCCGTCGTCCACGAGTCGGAGATCATCGACTGGCAGCGCTCGGACTACGATCCCTATGCGCGCACGAAGAAGTTCTGCGAGCACATGGTCCACGAGTTGCTGCCCGACGTGCCGACCACGGTCTTTCGGCCTTCGATCATCCTCGGGGACAGCCGTTTTCCCGAGACGACACAGTTCGACATGGTCCGCGCCTTCGTCTGGCTGGCGAAGCTGCCGATCTTGCCCTTCCGCGAGGACTGGTTGGTGGACATCGTGCCCGCCGACTACGTCGCCGACGCCGTCGTGACGATCCATCAATCCGACGCGCCGCGCTACGACGCCTACGACCTCTCGTCGGGGACCGAGTCCCTGACATACGGGCAGGTCGTCGACGCGCTCTCGAGCTCGGGCCACCGCACGCGGCCGATCTTCCTGCCATTTCTGGAGCAACCCTTCACCAAATTGGTGGACGCGCTATCCAACTCGCCGCGGGAGTGGGGCCTCGTCCCGGCGGCGTCGTTGATGAAGGTCTTTCTGCCCTACCTGGTCTTCAACACCGTCTTCGACAACAGCCGCGTCGTCGAAGAGATGGGGCGCAAGCCGACGCCGTTTTCCGAATACGCCTATCCGCTGTTCCGCTTCGCGTCCGAGGGCAACTTCCGCTATCCCTACCGACCGTGGCCGAAAAACAGCGGCGCGTTTTCGACTCTGGCGACCGCCAACCCCTAGAACCGTGCCTGATTTCGGCAGCTGGCGCTCAGCGACCGAGAACCGGTCTGGGCGCGCGAGACATTGAGCATGTGGAAGCAGATTTTCAAAACCGTTAGCGACGTCTTCGAACCGGAAAACATCTCGAAAGCCCTCGACCCGGATCGCGCCCTGATGCTCTCGATGGCGGGGCTGATCGAGTCCTGCGGCGTGCGCTACGCCCTGGGGAACGACGTCGAGCGCTACCGCCCGGGCAAGCCGCTCAAGCTCGTGCTCGCGGGCTACGTCGGCAGCCGCAACACGGGCGCCGACGTGCGGGTCGAAGAGATGCTACGCCAGTTCCGCGCGATCTTTGGCGACGACCACATCGAGCTCTCGATCATGACCCTCGACCGCAAGCTGACGGCGGGGTACTTCCGTACGGTGCGCCAGATCGAGATGCCCGTCGTCTTTCCGAAGTTCCTCTACGACGAGTGCCCGAAATACCACGGTGTGATCGCATGCGAAGGCTCGATGTTCAAGTCGAAGTTCGCCAACGCGCTGACGACCTTCATGGCCGGCGCCCTCGGAATGGCCGCCGCCGAGAACAAGCTCGCCGTGGGCTACGGCGCCGAAGCGGGTCAGATGGATCCGCCGATGCGTCGGTTCGTCAAGCGCTACTGCCGTGATTCGTTGGTGATCTGCCGCAACGAGCCGTCTCGCGGGGTGCTCGGTGACCTCGGGATCCGAACCAAGGGCGGGACCGACACCGCCTGGACCTTCGAACCGGCACCCAAAGAGCGCGGCGAGGCGCTGTTGCGCGCGGCGGGTTGGGACGGCGCGCAGAAGGTGATCGCCGTCTGTCCGATCAACCCCTTCTGGTGGCCCGTCAAGCCCGACGTCTTCAAGGCGGCGGCATTCCACCTCGCCGGGCAGCACAAACGCGAGCACTATCGTTCGATCTACTTCCACCACCAATCCGAAGAGTCCGACGCGAAGAACAAGGCGTATCTCGGCGGCATCGCCAAGGCGCTGATCGCGTACGTAAAGGAGAGCGGTGCGCTGCCGATCCTCGTCGGGATGGAGCAGCTCGACCGCTACGCCTGCGAGGCCCTCGCCGAGCGGCTGCCGTTCCGCGCGCCGCTGTTCGTCTCCGACGAGCACGACATGTACGACATGGTGAGCGTGCTGCGCCGCTGCAGCTCGATGATCTCGTCGCGCTACCACGCGATCGTGACCTCGATGCCCGGGCTGGTTCCCTCGGCGGGGATCACGATGGACGAGCGGATCCGCAACCTGATGAACGACCGCGAGCACCCCGAGATGTTCCTCGAGGTCGACGGCGAGCAGCTCGGGGAGAAGCTCATGGCGATCATCCGACGGCGCGACCGGGAGGGTGAAGC
>JAGQJP010000749.1 GCA_020430585.1 Myxococcales bacterium
CCGTCGTGTCGAGGAGCTCCCAGGTCCCTTCGTTCTCGAATCCCGTTCCCGCGACGAGCTGCCCGTCCGACGAGACGAGAAGCTTGGCATAGGTCCCGTCGCCTTTGAGCTCGAACCCCGCTTCGTCGCTGGTCGAGAAGACCGAAACCGGGCTGCAGAGCAGCCATTTTCGGATCAGCCGCGTCTTGACCTCGTCGTAGGTCAGCACCTTGGTGACGAGAGAACCCGGGTCGCTGCAGAGCGCCGCCCAGGGGTTGCACGAAGAGGGTTTGGAGAGATCGTCCTGAAACGTCCCGTCGAAGCCCGCGTCGGCTGGCTGATCGCTTCCGCCGTCGTTCGATGCATCGCGCGGTTCGTCGCCGTCGGCCGTCGAGATCAAATCGCCGAGAGTGTCGCTCGGCGAGAGTGTGTCGTCAAGATCCGAGGCTGAGGAGACGTCCGTCGGCCCGTAGCCGTCCCGGTTTGACGTGTCGCTCGACGGCGGGGTGCAGGTCGGGGGGTTCGTCGCCCCGTTCGAGCATTGCGGCAAATCGTGACAGGCGACGCCGAGCAACAAGACGAGCGCGAGGCCGAGACCCGGGAAGAGCTGGGGATAGCTGATCATGAATGGCTCCTGCAGCGCGCTCGCGGACGCTGACGCGTCATCGCGATCCGGCGCGTACGGCGAAAGGCCCCGACCCTCGCAGCGAGGCCGTGGCGGCGGAATAGATGATCGTCCCGCGACGCTGTGCCAGCATCTCTGTATACGATAGTGGGTCGGATCGCGAGACGCAAGCGCGCGGGGAACGCCCGGGAGCCGTCGTCTCGCAAGGCGCCGAGACGACACGCTAACCGCCGGTAACGCTTGACGGTCGGCTCGTTCTTCTTGCATTCGCAGGGCGCTTCGGTCTAGGGTAGCGCGGTTTGCCGGGACGCGGTCCGGCGATTTGGAGATTGTGATGCCCTCGAGACTCTTGATCCACGCCCTGTTGCTCCTTTTCACCGCGACGCTCGTGCTCGCCTGTGCTGGCGAACCCACGCCCGCACCCAACACGCAACGCGTCGACGATTCGCTGGGTGGCAAGAGCGACAGCCCGTCGTTCAGCGCGACGGAGAAGTCGCGGGTCCTCGAGCTCGTCAACCAGACGACCCTCGACGAGCTCGACAACGTCGTCGGTCTCGATCGGCGGGCCGCCGAGAACATCATCGCCCATCGGGCGGGGGCTGACGGGCTCCTCGGCACGAGCGACGATCTCTGGTTCACGTCGTGGGACGAGCTCGACGCGATCGCCTACGTCGGCCCCGCCGCCCTCACCAAGCTCGTCTCGTACGTGAGCGCCAAGGCGCCCGTCGACCTCGAGCAGCCCTGCCTGATCATCTCCGAGTACATCGAAGGTCAGGGAAACAACAACAAGGCGCTCGAGCTCTACAACTGCGGTGAGCGCCCGCTGCTGCTCCACGGCTTCGGCGTCTGCGTACTACGCAGCGCGACCGACCTCTGCAGCGACTCGCAAGCGCTCGGCGGCGGGATGCTCCAGCCCGGGGCGGTGTTGACACTCTGCCGCACCCGCGGGGGAACGTTCCAGGACCCCTTCGTCCCCCTTCGCGATCGCTGCCAGGTGGAGATGAAGAGCGTGCTCAACGTCAACGGCGACGATCGCCTGGTGATCCTCTTCGACCGCAACGGCGATGGCGCCTTCGACCTCGCGCATGACCAGGTCGTCGACATGCTGGGCCGCTTCGGCTGGTACCCGAGCACCTTCCCCTTCGCCGACGTCGCGCTTCGTCGCTGTAACCTCACGCCGTTCCTCGGTGATCGCTACTTCTCGTTGGAGGAGCACTACACCGTGCACCCCCGCCACGATTTCACCGACTACGGCGTGCCGCCCACCCCTGGCTGTCCCGAGTAGGAAAAGGCGCGGCGAGCAGAACGCTGCTCCGCGCCTGTCATCGAACGGGAGGAGACGTGAGAGAGATCATCGCCACCACCTTGTCGGTCGCCCTCTTGCTGGCCGTCGCCTGCTCATCGCGCTCGACGACCCACGCCGATCTGGCGACTGACCAAACCTCGACGAGCGACGGCACGGTAGAGGCCGATCTCCCTCTCGACCAATCGCTGGGCGATAGCCCGCTCGACACGACGGCGCTGGATGCCTCGGTGCCGTCAGATGATCTGACGAGCGAGGGCGACCTCGGCGACACGCTCCCGGCGACGGTCGAGAGCATCTGTACGCAGCTGGCCCAGGCGACCTGTGCGGCGATCCCAACCTGCTGTCAGGGCATCACGCTGCGCTACGCCACAGTCGAAGCGTGCGTGAGTGGCTTCGAGGCGGAATGCCTCACCCGCTCGACGAAGGAGGCCGCCGCGCTCCAGTCGGGTAGCGCCGTAGTCGACCTCGAGAAGCTGGAGCAATGCGTGGCGCTCACGGCACAGGCTGCCAACGCGTGCCACCTCGTCTCCAACCTCGAGCAGAAGACGATCTGCGCTGGAATCTTCGTCGCCGTCGCCGGACCGGGCGAGGTGTGCCCTGGCGACATCTCGGGGATGTGGTGCGCCGCAGGCAAGGGCGTCTGTTTCCCCGAGCCGAGCGGAACGAGCTGCAAGCTCTGGTCGGGCGACCAAGTGGCCTGCTCGAACGGGCCCTGTTCACCCGAGTTGCTCTGCATCACGAGCAGCGATTCGCAAACACCCTCGGTCTGCGACGCTCCGCGCGAAACGAATGAACCGTGCGTCGCCGATGTCCATTGTGCCAGCGGGCTGGCCTGTTTCGACAACGTCTGCCAGCCCGGTCTGAATCAGGGCGTGTCCTGCAAATCGAGCTTCAAGTGCGGCAGCGGGCTGACCTGCGACCCCGCCGACGAGGTCTGCGCGCCGCGACTCGGCCTCGACGCCGCCTGCGTCAGCCCGACCCAGTGCGAGAGCGGTCTGAGCTGTTACGGGGTACAGATCGGCCAGGTCTGCGGTCCCGGAGAGCCGGGCGACGGCAAGGACGATTCGAGCCTGCCCACGCTCTTCGAGCCCTGCACGGACCTTTGCCAGCTGGGGCTGCGCTGCCAGATCGGGCCGATCCCCGGGCGCTGCATCCCCGATCTGTGTAACGCCTTGGCCCCGCCGCCGACGTGAGGTCGATCGATGCAGCGAGAGCTCCCGCAACCTGGAGGATGAGACGATGAGCACAACTCGAATCGAGCGGCTCGCGGCGCTTGGGCTTCTGCTATTGCTGGTTCTGCACGCCCGCGTCGCTCGGCCGCACCCAAGACTCGTGCTGACCGTTGCGAGCGGCTCGGAGCACGGCCTCGCCACCTTCGACGGTACGCGGCTCTTGCGCTTGTGGCCCGAGAGCCAGTTCGACTCGGCGCTCTTCATGGCCTCGGACGGACGCGTGATCTTTCGCGTCATCCGCGCGGGCCGCGACTTTCCGCAGCGCAAGAGCGGCTGGATGCTCTGGAACCCGCGCTCGGAACGGGTGAAACCGCTGATGAGCGGACCCTTCGCCGACGAACGCTCGAGCTTTCTGCGTGGGCGCTACTATGGCGAAGCGACGCCGTTTTGGCGCGACAACAGCTTCTTCCTCTACGAGCATCAGAAGTTCGATCTGATCGTTCGCCGCGCCTTCGTGGGCAACGTGCCGCGCCGCTTTCTCCAGCTCGTCGGCCTCTACGCCTTCGTCACACGCGCCGATCGCTGCACGAGCTACGTGATCTGGGGTCGCACGGGCACCGAGTCCCGCGAATTCGTCGATCTGATCCCCGGCAAGCCGATGTCGCTGTGGTGGGTCTGTGGCAAGACCAAGCCTCGTCGACTGACCGAGGGATCGTCGATCCAGAAGCTCCAGTTCGTCGAGGGCTCCCGCGCCCTGATCTACCTCGAGCCCAAGCGGCGAGGGAGGCAGAAATTCTGGACGCTCTGGCGCCTCGATCCGAAACGCGGCAAGAAGCGGGCGATCACCGACATTCCCGCGCCCCGTCAGAGCCGCAGCACGCCGACGCTGTTGGCCTGGCCCGACCTGCCCTGGGTCGTCTATCCGGCGCACGAGACGGCGTTCAACCAGCCCGTGCGCTATCGACGCCACAATCTGGCGACGGGCCGGATCGTCGACTTCGTCACGGCAGACGCCTCGACGACGCTGATGCGTGGTAGCCCCGCTGGATTCGTCGTGCTCTACAACCACCGCGAGCGGCGCGTCAGCGTCTACAGCGCCGTCACGGGCCGGCGAGTTCTGGGCGGCCAGCTCCCCGTGCGCCCCAACCGCATGCTCTACCTGCCCGGGACGGGGTCGTCCCCGAAGACGAACCCGTCCTCGACGATGAACCAGACCTCGAAGGCGACGGTCGCAGCGTGCTCTACGCCTCGGTGCGCGACGGCGGACAGGCCGATATCTTCGGTACGATCTGGCGACGCGGCGCACGACGGCGTTTACCCGCACAGCCGAGAGCGAATTCTCGCCCACGATCACCCCAACGGACGCCTGTTGATGGGAAAGGGGAGCCGCCTCTTTCGCTTTCGCCGGGGCATCGATCGCTCGTGGCAGCTGGTCGCCGACCTTGGCGGCTGGAAGATCCGCCAGATCGGACGCCTCGCGATCGATCCGCAGCAGCACGGGCTCGCCCTCGTCGGGCGATAGCCGCAACGGAGCTCATGGGTAGCTCGGAGGAACAAAGGGACGATGTTCTCGCACTTCAATAGCCCGCTCGCCCAGTGGCAGGTGCTTCCGTCGTTTCTCATCGGCGAGTACCTCTTCATCCTCGGCGCCGTGCTGGCGTTGATCCACGCCTGGCGCAGCGGCCGCGATCACCTGCTGATCTGGATCGCCGCGCTGGTCGCGGGCAGCGCCAACGACATCATCTTCATGGCGTTGCCCCTGGTCGACAACTTCTGGCAGGCCCAGGCGACGATCATGCTGACGGCGCGGATGCCGCTCTACATTCCCTGCGTCTATGTCTGTTTCATGTATCTTCCGACGGCCTGGGTCCGACGGCTCGGACTTCCGCGCTGGTCGACGGCGGCGTTGACGGGCTTGTTGGCGAGCCTCTACTACGCTCCCTACGACATCATCGGCGCCAAGTTCCTCTGGTGGACCTGGCACGATACCGACAAGCCGATCGCCGCGCGCCTTTTCGGTGCGCCTGTCTCGAGCACGCTCTGGGTCTTGACCTTCGTCGCCACCTTCGCCTGGCTGCTCGACCACACGCTGCGCAAACACCCCGACGTCACCGCCAGGCGCTTCGGCATCGGCCTCGCCAAGGTCGCCGGGCTGACGACGCTCTTCATGATCCTGCAGATGACCGTGCTCCAACAGCTCGACGGCGGCACGCCTGGGTACCGGGCGCTCGCCGTCTGCGTCGTGCTCTACGCTGGGCTCGCCTGGAGCGGGTTTCGGTCCCGTGAGCCCCACCCCGTCGCGGGGGTCGACCGCTTCTTGTTGGTCTACGTCGTGGGCTACTTCCTCGTCCTCGCGGGGATCGGTCTGACCTTCGACCCGGCGACGCACAAGAGCACGGGCACCCACCAGAAGACGGGGAAATGCTACGTCGAGGCCAAAGATATCACAGGCAACACGCGATACGAGTACCTCTGCGTGACGGACTTCGATGAGCCCTACAGCTTCGCTTGTCTTCCGTCGCCGCCGCCGCCCGGATCAACGTGGTATACGGTCTGCGGGCGACCGCATCGCCATCCGGCTCGCTGGATCGGCGGCCTCGTTGGGATCGCCGCCGCGGGGATCGTCGTCTTCCTCTCGTTGCTCGCGTTTCG
>JAGQJP010000750.1 GCA_020430585.1 Myxococcales bacterium
ACGACTTCGTCAAGGTCCTCGACTTCGGCCTGGTCAAGCGCACCGACGTCGAGGCGTTGGCGCTGGATGACTCGGAGAGCGGCGACTCACTCGCCGAATCGCTCGAGAAATTGCACCTCACCCGCGCCGGCTCGATCGCCGGGACACCCGCGTTCATGGCACCCGAGCAGATTCGGATGCTCAGGCTCGACCAGCGCGCCGACCTCTACTCCCTCGGCTGCGTCGCCTATTACATGCTCACGGGCAAGCTCGTCTTCCGGGCGACGAGCCCGGTCCAGATGTGGATGATGCACATCGGACATCTGCCCGAGCCTCCCTCGCGCCACACCACCAATCGGATCCCACGAGAGCTTGACGCGGTGGTGATGCGCTGTCTCGAGAAAGAGCCGGCCTTGCGCTTCAAAACCGCCACGAGCCTGCGCTTGACGCTGCAGGCGATCCCCTTCGAGAGCTCGTGGACCAACGAGCATGCCCGCGACTGGTGGCGTCGACTGCGCACCCCCGCCGAATCTCGACCTGGAGCCTCCGAGTCGTCACCGACCGCCACGATGGAGGCGCCCAGCGGCGACCTCGGGATCAAGCGGAACATACCCTAGGAGTGGCTTGATCGACGAGGCGAGCCGTTGTAGAGTGTGGCCCTCTCGGCGCAGGGAGCAACCGTGGAGGGCGCGATGAACGATGAGCTGAAGGGTGCGATCGAGACCTGGATTCGGCACGATCCCGATCCAGGCACACAAGCCGAACTGACGATGCTGTACGACGCCGACGACGTCGA
This sequence comes from Myxococcales bacterium, assembly GCA_020430585.1. Classification (GTDB taxonomy): domain Bacteria; phylum Myxococcota_A; class UBA9042; order JAGQJP01; family JAGQJP01; genus JAGQJP01. The sequence goes on from JAGQJP010000750.1 coordinate 776, forward strand.
CGAATTGACCGAGCGTTTCAGCGGCCGTCTCGAGTTCGGCACGGCCGGGCTCCGCGGAAAGCTTGGCGGCGGGCCGAATCGGATGAATCGCGCGGTGGTGATCACGACGACCGACGGGCTGGCCCGTTACCTGCTCTCCAAGCCGGTCGACGCGGCGACGCGGGGGGTCGTGATCGGATACGACGGCCGTCGCATGTCGGCGGAGTTTGCCGAAGAGACGGCTCGTGTACTCGGTGGCCACGGTATCCCCGTCCACTGGTTCGGACGCCGTGTCTCGACTCCGCTCACCGCCTTCGCCGTGACCGATCTCGAGTGCGCCGCCGGCGTGATGATCACCGCAAGCCACAACCCGCCGGACTACAACGGGTACAAGCTCTACTGGAACAACGGCGCCCAGATCATCCCGCCCCACGATGGTGGAATCGAAGCCTCGATCGAGAACGCCCCACCGGCGAACCGTGTCACGCGTCCGGATCTAGAGGCACTCGCCCTGCGTGGGCTATTGCGACGCCTCGATCGCGCCGTCGACCAGCGCTACATCGCGGCGGTCCTCGCCAATCGCGTGCACCCGCTCCCCGAGCCGCTCGCCGAGCTCCCCGTGGTCTACACCGCGATGCACGGCGTCGGATACGAGCTCTTCAGCCACTTGGCGAAGGCGGCGGGCTTCGGCACGTTCCACGTCGTTCGCGAGCAGATCGAGCCCGACGGTGAGTTTCCGACGGTTCGTCTGCCCAATCCCGAAGAGACGAGCGCCCTCGAGATGGCGATCGAGCTGTCCAACCGCGTCGGCGCCGAGCTGATCCTGGCCAACGACCCCGACGCCGATCGCCTGGCGGTCTGTCTGCGCAAAGAGGACGGCACATTCCACCATTTCAGCGGCGACGAGATCGGGATCTTGCTCGCCGATTATCTGATCCGCGAGCACCAGGCGACGGGCACCCTGCCCGAGAACGCGCTCGTCGAAACAACGATCGTCTCGTCGGGACTCTTGGGCAAGATGGCGAAGAAGCATGGCCTCGTCTACAGCGAGACCCTCACCGGCTTCAAGTGGATCGCCAACCGCGCGCTCGAGCTCGAGGCGGGCCAAAAGGCGACCTTTCTGTTCGGCTACGAAGAGGCGATCGGCTACACGATCGGCCGAACCGTGCGGGACAAGGACGGGATCTCGACGGCGCTGTTGACCCTCGAGATGTGGTGGACGCTCAAGCGACGCAACCAGACGCTGCTCGAGCGGCTCGAGGCGATCTACCGCGAGTACGAC
>JAGQJP010000751.1 GCA_020430585.1 Myxococcales bacterium
AGTGCGCCGCGACGACGGTCTCGATCGAATCGGCGATCAGGTCACGGCTGGGCAGCGAGTAGCTCATTCCGTCGGTGCCCATCGAGATCCCGTCCGAGACGCCGATCGTGTTGAAGCGTCGCGGCACGAGCTCGGCTTCGGCGATCCCTTCGGCGACGAGCGCCGCCAGATCGTCGAGGTGCATGTTGCAGGTATTGCCCTCGTACCACATCGAGGCGACGCCGATCTGCGGCTTCGCCAGGTCGGCGTCGTCGAGGCCCGTCCCGTAGAGCATCGCCTGCGAGGCGCCCTGGGACTTGGTTTGCGTTATGCGCGCACTGTACTGATTGAGTTTGCGGCCCATCTCACTCCTCACCGCACGATGGCGGGCGTTCTCGTTCCATCCATTGGTCATACCGACGCTCGTCGCCCCTGTCAACCGGTCGTTGGTATACGTTATGTATACCTTTTATCTTTCATAAACGGATGAAATCTGAGCTCTTTTGATTTTCTTCTTGATTCGGTTGGTCATTTGCCGCTACATCTAGAGCCAGGGGGTATACATCATGTATACGACACGTCGATGAGCGCGAAGAACGAAGAGATCCCGCGTCGCGGCGCGGAGAATGGGCGCCAGCCGAGCAACCGCGCTCAGCGAGCCGCTGAGCTCTCGACCAGCCCCGGGTTGAGCTCGGAGCTCACCCGACGGCGGATCGTCCTCGCGTCGGCCGACGTCTTCGCCGAGCAGGGCGTCCGCGATGCCCGCGTCGAGGACATCCTCGCCGCCGCCGAGATCTCGAGGCGCACGTTCTACAAATACTTCCGCGGCAAAGAAGACGTGCTCCTGGCGCTCCATGACACGGCGATCGGCACGCTCTTGCGCTCGATCGCCCGGGCCGTCGAGCAGCACGCAACCCTCGCCGACAAGTTGCGCGCCGGGCTCGACACCTACCTCGAGTTTCACGCGACGAGCGGTCGTCTGCTGCGCGAGCTCCAAGAAGAGTCCACGCGGGCGGCCTCACCGCTGGCGGCACGTCGCGCCGAAGCGCAACTCGCGGTGGTGCGCCTCTTCGACGAACAGGTCCGTCTGACCCAGCAGCGCTGCGTCGACCCGCTGGTCTTCGAAGCGCTCTGTTATGCCCTCGAAGGCTTGAGTATCGTGTTGTTGAGCAAAACCCGCGTGGCGCCGAGCGACCTCGAACGCGTGCAGCGTGTGATGCACAGCGTCGTCGGTCGCGTGCTCGCCCCGCCCGGTGAGGAGTTGCCCGAGCTTCCGGCTCTGGCGTCCCACGAGGATCGAGATGGAAAAGAGACATGAAGGTTTCGTGACCGTCGGAATGCGGCCCTTCCGCCGCGATTCGTTCCCGATGCGGCTGTTTCAGAAGGCCAAGCGGCTCGGCATCTGGAACCCGAGCGATATCGACCTCAGCATGGACAAGCGCAGCTGGCTGGCGGCGAGCGAAGAGGAGCGCGATGGGCTCTTGGGTACGATCGCCGCGTTCCAGGCGGGCGAAGAGGCGGTGACCCTCGATCTGTTGCCGCTGATCCAGGCGGTGGCGCTGGAGGGGCGAATCGAAGAGGAGATGTTCCTCACCTCGTTCCTCTGGGAAGAGGCGAAGCACGTCGAGTTCTTTCAGCGCTTCATGCAAGAGGTCGCCGAGGTCGGGGAGCGGGATCTGTCGGACTACTTGACGCCGAGTTATCGCACCCTGTTCTACGAGCGATTGCCCCAAGCGCTGCACCGCCTGAATCAGGACCCGAGCCCGAAGAACCAGCTGATCGCCTCGGTCACCTACAACATGATCATCGAGGGCGTGCTGGCCGAGACGGGCTATTTCGGCTTCTACGACCAGCTCCAGGTGTTGGGGGACGACGTCTTCCCGGGATTGATGGAGGGGATCGGCAAGCTCAAACAGGACGAGTCGCGTCACATCGCCTACGGGATCTATCTGATCTCGCGCATCGTCGCGGCCAATCCCGATCTCTGGGAGGTCGCCGCCACCGAGATGGCGGATTTGATGGGGTTGGCGATGCGCTTCGTCAACGAACGGATGCAGTACCAGATTCAGAAGTACGGTCGCCTGCCCCGCGACCAGGATCCACAAAAGGTGCTCACGTATGCGGGCGGCCAATACCAGAAGCGGCTTCAGCGGCTGGACCGGGCGCGTCGTCAATCGCTGGCCGAGGTCGAGCAGGAGGCGATCGCCATCGACCTGAACGCTTGATTCCCACGCTGATAGGGGGACTCTCCGCTGTTCGTCCGCAACGCTTGCCCTTGGTCGCCGCTGTTTGCTATCCTGATCGAGACGTACACTCAGATGCGAGGTTGACGATGCACCTCGACGATCCAACCAAGGATCCACGGCGAAAGACGTCCGAAGAGTCGACACCGAGCGCCGATCGACAGGACGATCGCGGTGGGCCAGGCGGGGCGGCGATTCAATTCGAGCGCAAGGGCGACGGCCCCGTCGCTGCTGGGCAGGTAGCGAGCGTCGAGCAGGCGACGCGCGAGACGGTGGCGGGTGCCTCGACGGCGTTTCCGCATCAAGAGGCGATTCAACGCTCCTTTGGCACCCATCGCGTCGACGGCTTGCAGTCGATCGTGGGGGGGCCAGCGGGCCCGATGAATCGCTCCCTCGAGTCCAATGCCTTCACCGTCGAGGGTCGCGTCGCCTTCTCGCAGCAGCCGGATCTGCGGCAGGCGGCGCACGAGGCGACGCACGCGCTCCAACAGCAGCGCGGCCTCGTCCCGGCCGGCTCGGTCTCGCGCCCGGGTGACGGCTTCGAGCGCCAGGCGGATCGCGTCGCCGATCAGGTGGTGGCCGGGCGCTCGGCAGAGGACGAGCTCGACTCGATGCAGGGCGGCGGTGGCTCGGGGGCCGCGCTACAGTTCGACGGCTCGAAGAAGAATGTCAACCTCGTCGACACGGTGATCAAGGGGCGCGGTGGCGAGACGGCGGGGAAGGTGAACACGGGGACGGGGTCGATGGCCTCGGACGCCGACTTCGAGAAGGAGGCGGTGGAGTTCGAGCGCAAGCTCGGGGCGCGGGCCCAGGGGGACGGGCACGCCCATTCGAGCGCGATGGCGCAGAAGGCGCTGGCCTACCTCGACGCCAAGGCGGGGATGGGAGAGAAATCGGGGAAGCTGAACCGACTCAATGACCTGCTCTCGGCGATCGGCTCTGACGACAAGGGGATCGCGGGCTCCGTCGGCAAGGGCGCCAACGACGTCAAGGCGGCGCTCACCCGGGGCGGCTTGCGCGAACAGATGACCCACGTCGTCAACTTCATGACCTACATCGGCAGTCAGCAGAACCCCACCGAGGTCGCGCAGGTCAACGCGTTGGTCGACGAAGGCTCGAAGATCGACGTGGCGAAGATCACCCAGCTCAAAGAGAAGTACAAGGACAAGGGCGGCAAGGGCTGGCTCTTCGACGAGTCGGGCAAGAATCCCTTCGCCGACCCGAGCGCATCGGGCGGGGGCTCCGAGCACGGCGCGGGGACGCACCACGAGGACAAGCTCAAGCCCGGTCATTCGGCGGTCTCGGTGCAGGAAGAGACGCGGCAAGAGGCGGTCTTCGTCAAGCACAAAGACCAAGAGGAGAAGCTGCGCTCCGACCGTGGCGAGAAGAAGAAGGCGGAATATGGTGTCTCACAGAGCGATCGTACCGTCTCGCAGGCCAACGAGGCGGGGCAGCTCGGCAAGGGCGAGCTCACCTTTCTGGCGCAGCAGATGGGGATCGCCAACGCCGACAAGATGGAGCCCGAGCAGCTGATGCAGGCGATCGGCTCCAAGCGGATGCTCTGGTCCGAAGGGGCCAAACGCCTGATGATGAACGAAGAGCACTGGTGGATCAAGGCGATGCGCGAGCAGAGCCTGCCGCTCAAGGGCGGACCGTCGGGGACGACCAATCGAATCATGCAAGTCGGCGAGATGATGAACTATCCCAACAAAGACGGGACACGCCTCGCGGCGATCGGCTATCTCTTGCCGATTCACGCTCACAGCCTCGTCGAGGTGATGGAGGGCGCGCG
>JAGQJP010000752.1 GCA_020430585.1 Myxococcales bacterium
AGCATCGACTTGTTGCCGATGTAATACATCTGTTTCAAGACGGCGTGCTTCTCGCGCTTGCCCCGAAACGTATAGATCAGCGTCAGACCAAAGAGCTCGACCAAGCCGCCGAGCTGCTCGGTGATCGAAATCGCCGGCCGTCCGAGCGAGGCTAACCAGCCCCGTATGCCGCCCACCGTCTGCGCCACCGTCACCCCGTAGTCAACCAACCGGCCTGGACCCACAACAGATTCGTCAGCAGATCGAGCACGAAAATCGCGATCGCCGTCGCGACCACCGAGTTGTTCACCGCGCGGCCGACGCCAACCGCCCCGCCCCGCACCGTCATCCCGAAGTAACAGCTGACCACCGAGATCGCGATCCCGAAGGTCGCCGCCTTGCAGAGCCCCATCAGATACTCGTCCAAAAAGTGCAAGATGATCATCTCGTTGAAGAACAGCTCCGGCGAGAAGTCGATCAGCGCGCCGTTGGTCACCATCGCACCGAGGATCGCGAAGAAGTCGCCGAGGGCCGTCAACAAGAGCAACATCACGCACATCGAGATGAAGCGCGGCACGACCAGGTAGCGGATCGGGTCGATCGCCAGCGCGCGGAGCGCGTCGATCTGCTCGGTGACCGCCATCGTGCCGAGCTCGGCGGTGTTATTGGCGCCGACCCGCCCCGAAAACATCAGCCCGATCAACACCGGCCCGATCTCCGCCAACACAGTAAATCCCGTGCCCAGGGGGATCACGATCGTCGCGCCCGTCGACTGGACGAAGTGGGCGCTCTGGATCACCATCAGCGCCCCCGTGAAGAGCGCCGTCATCACGACGATCGGGTAGGACTTGACGCCGACCTTGTAGAGGTTGCGCCAGGTCTCGCGCTTGTCGAAATCGGGCGGGAAGAACGCGGCAACGGTGCGCCAGAACAGCAGATTGATCCCGCCGAGGGTCTCGAGGGCCCACAGGGTTGTCTCGCCGATCTGTTCCAACAGTCGCTTCACGCGTCCCTCATCCTCGAAAGAACTTCTGCACCGCCGGATGCTCGGAGGCCATCGCCTGCTCGTGATCGCCCGTGAAGATCACGCGCCCCTCGTAGAGCATCACGTAGTGGTCGCAGATCTGCACCAGGCGGTCGATGTCGTGGGTCACCACCACCGTCGTCGCGCCCGACTCCTGCTGCACGCGCTTGAGCATGATGAAGATCTTCGACGAGGTCACGGGATCGAGCCCCGCCGTCGGATCGTCACAGAGCAGGATCTCCGGGCGGGCGATCGTCGCCCGTGCCAGCGAGACCCGCTTCTTCATTCCCCCCGAGAGCTGATTCGGCATCAACGCCTCGGAGCCCTGCAGCCCGAGATGCGTGAGGAGCTCGACGGCCCGCGCGCGCGCCGTCTTCTCGTCGCAGACGTCGGCTCGGATCAGAGGAAAGGCGACGTTTTCCCAGACCGTCATGAAGTCGAAGAGCGCATAGTTCTGAAACAGCACACCGAAACGCTTGCGCATCTCGGCGAGCTTCAGCCCGCGCAGACGGTTGAGATCGACCTCCTCGATCTCGACCGTCCCCTCGTCGGGACGAATCAAGCCGCAGAGCATCTTCAGCAGCAACGTCTTGCCCACCCCGCCGGGGCCGACGAGACCGAGGATCTGGCCCCGCGGCACGTCGACGTCGAGGGGGTGCAGCACGGTTTCGCCGAAGAACGACTTCGTGACCCCGCGTGCTCGAATCAGCGCACGCGGATTCCCGCTCGTTCGAGCAGCGTCTCCGCGCGTTTCAGAAACGGCGACTCCCACTTGAAAACCTTTTGCAATCCGGTGCGCTTGTCGCGCGTGCTGACGCGAATGTAGTCGATCCCTTCGCGACGCAGCAAGCGAAAGCTCTCAATCGCCGCCTCCCGCTCGCCGAGCGCCACCTGGCACTCGATGATCCGATAGAGCGAATCGTCCCGCAGGGCGTGCACCCGATAGGTCGAGCGTAGCTTCTGGTACCAGGCGATCGCCCGACGGTAGTTCTTCAGACGGCGTTGATAGATCTCACCGACGAGGAAGAGCGCCTCGGGATAGTAGACGTTTTCGTACGAGCCGAAGAGGAAGGCGACCTCGCGCAAGCCCCAGAGCTCGAGAAACGTCGCGATCGCCTCGCGGTCTCGGTGTTGATCGAAGAGCATCTTGCCGAGCCGAAAGATCGCCGCCTTGCGCAGAGGATGGATCGTGTGATTCTCGATCAGCTTGCGATAGTAGGTCTCGGCGTCGCGCTGGCGCTTCGGATCCGCCTGACAGAAGCGTGCCGCCCAGTAGAGCACGCGACCGCTCAGACGCTGCGGCTTGAGCTTGTCGTACATCGTCATCAGATACGCAAGTCGCTGATTCAGCGGGCGCTTCTCGAAGCGCAAGCGACGGATTCGATGGTGCAGCGCGAGGTCGCCGAAGGTCGTGTTCGGCAGGGCGAGGATCAGGGCGTCCATCTGGCGCTCGCCGTCGGCCCGCGTGCTCGGCTGCCCAAGGGCGATCTGGGCGATGCGATAGCGCGCCTTCGCCCGCACCTCGTCGTCGCGCGTCGCGCGCTGAATCGAGCGATACCAGGCGATCGCCTCCGAGCGACGCGTGAGCCGCACGAGGGTCTCGCCGTAGGCGAAGAGCACCTGGTTCTTGCGCTCGCGATCCGGAGCGCGAGCGATCAGCGCGCGATAGCGCGCAAGCGCCGCCTCGAGTCGCTGGCGACGGCGTGCACCGGCGAGCTCGTAGCGATGAGCGACGAGCTCGTCGGCAGCGGTACGATCCCGCTCCCAGCGCAGCACGGCACTCGAGCGAGCGCAGCCGCCGACGAGGGCCAGCAGCACCAGCGCGATCGGTGTCAGGCGACGCATGCGGTGATCCGTGAGACGAGCTGGTCGTGAATCCGTCCGTTCGACGCGCACAACGTTCGACCGCCAAGACAAAACGGCGCGCCCTCGAAGTCGCTGATCCGGCCACCCGCCTCTTCGACGATCAGCGCGCCCGCCGCCCAATCCCAGGGGGCGAGGTTCTGCTCCCAGTAGCCGTCCAGCTGGCCGCTGGCGACGAAGCAGAGGTCGACCGAGGCGGCGCCGGCCCGTCGAATCCCCTGGCTGTGGGCGAAGGCGCGGGCGACACGACCGAGGAGCTCATCGGCGATCTCTCGGCGGTTGTACGGAAAACCCGTCCCGAGGAGCGAGCGTTCGAGGGACTCGGTCTGGGACACGTGGATCGGCGCGCCGTTGCAAAATGCGCCTTCGCCGCGCGCCGCCGAGTAGAGCCAATCCCAAACGGGGAGATAGACCACGCCCGCCTCGGTCCGCTGCTCGACGACGACGGCGATCGAGACCGCGAAGACCGGAAAGCCGTGGGCGAAGTTCGTCGTGCCGTCGAGGGGATCGACGTACCAGACGATGGAGCGGTCGGCGTCCCCGCCCTGCTCTTCGGCGACGATCGCGTCGTCGGGAAAGGCCGCGCGGATCCCTGAGACGATCGCCGACTCGGCGGCGACGTCGGTCGCGGTGACGAGGTCGGTCGAGTTGCGCTTGAGCTCGTAGCCCGCCGACCCGTCGCAGGCTCCACGAATCAGGGCTCCGGCGGCGCGAGCGAGCGTTTTGGCGGTTTCGAGTCGTGCTCCGATCATGGCGTCAGTATAGGAAGCGCCGATCGACTTTGCAAGCCTGCAAAATCCCGCAACGTTTGATTTATCAGCACCGATCGGGTACAAGTACGGGGATTGTCGTCCCGCGCCGGAGAGGCTATGCCCACGCCAACGCTACCGATCACGAACGAGAAGGATCTCACCAATTGGGGCAACTTTCCCCGCGCCGACGCGCAGGTCGTCACCCCGCGTCGACTCGACGAGCTCCCCGCGGCGCTCGCCAGCGGCGGGCCGTTGATCGGGCGGGGGCTCGGGCGTTCGTACGGTGACGCCTCGCTCGCAGCGAAGGTCGTCCAGATGACGCAGCTCAACCGCTTCGTCGCCTTCGACGCCCAGGCGGGCACGATCACCTGTGAGGCGGGCTGCTCGCTGGCCGAGGTGCTCGATCACGTCGTGCCGCGCGGCTTTTTCCTGCCCGTCACACCGGGAACGAAGTTCGTCACCGTCGGCGGTGCGATCGCCGCCGATGTCCACGGCAAGAATCACCACAAAGACGGATCGTTCGGCGACCACGTGCTCTGGCTCGAGTTGCTCCGTGCCGACGGTCGCACCGTCCGCTGCTCGCCGAACGCGGAGCCGGCCCTCTTCGAGGCGACACTCGGCGGGATGGGGCTGACCGGGCTCGTGACCCAGGCTTGCTTCCGCCTCAAGCCGATCGAGAGCGCCTATATCCGTCAGACGCGCAAACGTGCCGCGAATCTGGAGGCGATCTTCCGGCTCTTCGAAGAGAACACGCAGACGACCTACTCGATGGCCTGGATCGACTGCCTCGCCGGCGGCTCGCGCCTCGGTCGCTCGGTGCTGTTTCTCGGCGAGCACGCCACGCTGAGCGAGCTTCCCCGGTCCCTTCAGTCGCGCCCCTTGGCGGCGCGGGGCGGGTTGAAGCTCGACGTGCCGCTGTTTTTGCCGAACAAGCTGCTCAATGGCTGGTCGGTGCGGCTCTTCAACGAAGCCCTCTTCCGGACGTGGCGCGACAAGCGGATGACGCTCCACTACGATCCGTTCTTCTACCCCCTCGACAAGATCCACCACTGGAACCGGATCTACGGTCGGCGCGGTTTCGTCCAGTACCAGCCGGTGCTGCCCCTCGAGCAGAGTTACGACGGGATGGTCGAGATCCTCGAAGCGATCGCCCGCTTCAATCAGGGCTCGTTCCTCGCGGTGCTCAAGCTCTTCGGCGATCAACGGCGAGGCATCTCGTTTCCGATGCGAGGCTACACGCTGGCCCTCGACTTTCCCGTCTCCGAGTCGCTTTTTCGCTTCCTCGACACCCTCGACGAGATCGTCGTGCGTCGTGGCGGGCGGATCTATCTCGCCAAAGATGGGCGAATGAAGGCGAAGACGTTTGCCGCCGGGTACCCCACCCTGGCGTCGTTTCGCGAGGTACGAGACGAGGCCGACCCGACCCGGCTGTTCGGCTCGCAGCTCTCGCAGCGGCTATCGATCTGAGCCGCGGGGCGAGCGCCGCGGTCTGTAATGCGACGCCGATGGGACGTCGAGAATGGGAGTGAAGATGAATGATTCGACGATTCTGATCTTGGGCGCGCGCTCGGACATCGCCCGCGCGTTGGCGAGAGAGTACGCGCAAAACGGGCACCCCCTGGTTTTGGCGGCGCGCCGAGCCGAGACGCTCGAGGCCGACGCGCGAGACCTCGAGGTGCGTTTCGGCGTGAGCGCCCGCATCGTGGAGCTCGACGCTCTGGACTTCGAGAGCCACGAGCGCTTCGTCGAGGAGCTTGGGCCGGTCGACGGCGTGATCTGTGCGATCGGCTACCTCGGCGACCAAAAGCGCGCCGAGACGGACTTCAGCGAGTCCCGCCGCATCATCGACACGAACTATACGGGGGTCGTCTCGCTCTTGAACCGGATCGCCGCCAAGCTCGAGGCACAGAAGCGCGGCTTCGTGATCGGCATCAGCTCCGTCGCCGGCGATCGCGGCCGACAATCGAACTACCTTTACGGCTCGGCGAAAGCGGCGCTCACGGCCTACCTCTCGGGGTTGCGCAACCGCCTGGCGCCCTCGGGGGTACAGGTCTTGACGGTCAAGCCCGGCTTCGTGCGCACCCGGATGACCGAGGGTATGGCGCTACCAGGGCTGCTCACGGCGCAGCCGGCGGACGTCGCTCGCGACATTCGCAACGCCCAACGCCGGGGTCGCAACGAGA
>JAGQJP010000753.1 GCA_020430585.1 Myxococcales bacterium
CCCCTCAAAGAGAAGTTCGTCGCCGCGGCGCGGTCGATCAAGGTCGGCTACGGCCTCGACGAGTCGGCGCAGATGGGACCGCTGATCTCGCACAAACACAAAGACAAGGTGCTCGGCTTCATCGAGACGGGGATCGCCGAGGGCGGCGAGCTGCTCCTGGACGGGCGCAACATCCAGGTCGAAGGCTATCCCGAGGGCGCATTCGTCGGACCGACGGTTTTTGATGGGATCACCCCCGAGATGACGATCGCCAGAGAAGAGATCTTCGGACCGGTCGTCGCGATCGTCCGCGCCAAGAGCCTCGATCAGGCGATCTCCTTCATCAACTCGGGCCGCTACGGCAACGCCGCATCGATCTACACCAACAACGGCTTCTACGCCCGGGAGTTCCGCTATCGCGTCCAGGCCGGCAACATCGGGATCAACCTCGGCGTCGCCGCACCGATGGCCTACTTCCCCTTTGGCGGGTACAAGAAGTCCTTCTTCGGTGACACCCACGGCCAGGGACGCGATGGGATCCATTTCTACACCGAGCGCAAGGTGGTGATCACGCGCTGGATCAAGGAGCGCAAGTGATGGCGGTACATTTTCCCGAGGTGACGACCTTCGGCACGCTGATGAGCTTCGCGATGGCCCTCGAGGAGCTCGCGATCGAGCTCTGCGGGGCCCAAGGGGATCCAGCTGCGGGGTTGGCCAAGAAGCACAAGAAACGGCTCGCCCGCCTCGAAGAGGTCCGGCGCGAGCGGCTCAACGAGGTGATCCTCGAACCGCTCCACGGCGTCGACGCCGCGCGCCACCTCGATGGGCTGCACCCGTCGAACGACGAGAGCGCCGCGCGACTCGCCCTGCTCGAGCGCCGTAGCGCCGATTTCTACCTCGACTCGGCGAGACTCGCGGGCAACATGCTCGCCGAGATCGCCCGGATCTTCGAGCGCCTCGCCAAAGAGAATCAGAAGCTGTCGAGTGAAGTCGAACCGCTACTCTAATCGAGTGCTAACAGCCGCGAAGGACCTTCTTCAGCGCCGTGTCCCAGCGCCCGCTGCGCTTGAGGATCAAGTCGACGACCTCGCGCACAGCGCCCGCACCGCCGCCACGGGTCGTGATGTAGTCCGCCGCCTCTTTGACGTCGGGGACCGCGTCAGCGACGGCCACGCCGAGACCGACGGCGCCGACGACGGGGATGTCGACGATGTCGTCCCCGATGAAGGCGGTGTGAGAGAAGAAGAGATTGTGTCGCGTCAGCAGCTCTTGCAATGTCGCCAGCTTGTCGGTGATCCCCATCACCACGTCGTCGATCTCGAGCTCACGGCTGCGGGCGAGGATGCTGATATTCTTGCGTCCCGTGATCCAGGCGATGCGAATCCCCGCCGCGCGCGCCAACTGCAGCCCAAAGCCGTCCTGGACGTGGAAGGCGACCATCGGATCGGGGTTCCTTCCGAAGTAGAGCTTGCCGTCGGTGAGGACGCCGTCGACGTCCATCGCGAGAAACTTGATGTTCGAGAAGGACTTGTCGAGGGTCTTGGCCATTCAGTCTCCCTTCGAGCCGCGATCGGTGAGGACGAAGCGCCGCACCACCTCGCAGAACGTGCGCACCCCCCAACCGAAGCCGTCCACGGGGATGCGCTCGTTGTGCCCGTGGAACAGGGCCGAGAACGAGAGATCCGGCGGGAGCTGCAGCGGGGTGAACCCGTAGCAGGTGATCCCCAGGCGCGCATAGTTGCACGAATCGGTGAAGCCGACCGTGAGGTAGGGAACCACGCGCCCCGCCGGGTCGTGCTCGCCGACGACGCGCTCGATCAACCGGTAGAGCGCGGTATCCGTCGACACGACGTGCGGCGACGCCGAGGCGATCACCTCGATCTCGACGGGCTCACCGACGAGGGCGCGCAGCTCGCGCAACAGATCGTCCGTTGTCTGC
>JAGQJP010000754.1 GCA_020430585.1 Myxococcales bacterium
CGGTGCTCGTTGCGGGCTTCTTCGTGGTGTCGTTGAGGGCGGTGGGAAAGGGCTTGCGCGTCGGCTCCGGCGAAGCGGGCGCCGCGCTTTTGGCGCTGCCCTCGGGCGTTGGGCTCGCATTTCCTCGCGCTGCCGCCGACTTTGCCTGGGTACCGGCCACGGCCGTGGCGCTCGACCCCGTCGATGCGGCGTCGAGCACCGGCGGCGCCGGCCTCGATCCAGCGGGGCGCTTCGTCGCACCGCCGCTCGGTGTGAGCGCACCAGGCGCGCTGGCGGCCTTCGGATCGTCGGAGCTCGTCGGCTCATCGCGCTTGGCTGGCGGCGCTGCCTTTTCCGGCGTCCGGAGCGCCGTTTGCACGACGGGGCGCTTCGCCGGTGGAGCGCTCGGTCGCGCCCCTTTGCTCGGGGCGGGGGGCGGTGGGGGCAATGGGCGACCGCTCGGTCGCTTGGGCGTCTCGTCGGCCAGTCCCGCCATCTCGTCGATCGAGAGGTCGTCGATGTCGAGCTCCATCGTACGATCGGGAGGCTTGACACCGCTGAGTCTCGCCGTCTTCACCTTGCCGATCTCCGACGACCGTTTGTCGCGAGTCATAGGGCCTCCAGCGAAGCCGCGCTCATCGATCGGGCGTGTCGTCGGTTCGAATGCGCGGCAGTTTGCAACGAAGATGGAACGTTACGAGTATACACTATTGCATACGACAACAGAAGCGTGATTCGCCTTCCAAACTTGGCAACTACGTGAAGTTGTGCTCCAATGAGAGGATGATGCAGACCCAATCGCCTCGCTGGCACCAGCTGCTGGCCTTCGTTTTCCTCGCGCTGCTCAGCGCCTGCTCGGCGACGACCAAACCGACCGTCTGTCACGACGGTGGAAGTCGCCGTTCGACGTACGGCCTGGACTACTGCGAGTACGAATTCGGTCGCTTCGGCGTCAGCGAATCGACCTTCGCCTGTCCGGCGCCGTTCGACGTCGTCTACGCCTTCGCCAATATCCGTCTCTGTTTCTTGAGCGAAGCCGATCGCGACCTCTGGCTCGAATCGGAGGGGCGGCGCGTCGACCCGCCCGTCGAGGACGTCGAGCGCAGCGACGGCGACGGGGACGACCTGACGATCTCGCCCGACCTCACGACGGATCTCGAGCCTTCGGATCTCTGACGCCGGCTCTCAGCCTTCCATTTCGAGGATTCGGGGATAGACCGTCTCACGCAGCAGCGCGTACTCTTCGGGGGTGTCGACTTCCATGAAGGGGATCTCGTCGCCGAAGACGACCGCGCGAATTCGCCGATAGTGCATGAAGCGCTGGGTCAGCTCCTCGTGCTCGGTCGCGCGTTTGGCTGGGCCGAAGCCCGCGCCCCGCGCCGACGTCTCGTCCAGACGCGGGTCGCCGAGCATCCAGTCGATCGACTGGCGCGCGAGGGCATGATCGGCGGGGGCGAACTTGACGATCCCCGTCGCCTCGCCGAGGCACGGCAAGTCGCAGACGAGGCCGCCGGAGAGCCCCTTACCGAGAAAGCGCGGCTCCTCCGGCGAGCCGAAGACCAGCACCTCTTCGAGGTTCTGCTCATAGCGCCGACAGACCAGGAGGGCGCTCTCTTCGGGCGAGTCGATCAGCCGACCGAGGACGTCGCGGTGATAGACGATGTCGGCGTCCAACAGCAGCGTCTGCCGTGTGCCATCGAGGATTCCGAGGTTCGAGTAGGCGGCGAACTGGAAGCTGTGGAGGCTGCCCGAGGTCTTGATGTCCGGCGTGGGGTTGACCACGGTCTGAACGTAAGGACCCCACTCGGCAAGCTCGTCGTAGATCCGCTCTTTGCAATAGCCAACGACGATTACGATCTGCTCCACGCCGATGTCGCGCAGCAGCTCGCACTGGCGCCGCAGAAAGTTGGTCGTCTCTTTCGCGCCGAGCCGTCTGGGCCCGATCGGCAGGCACGATTTCGGGCGGTCCACCGTCTCTTCTGCGATCCGCGAGCCCCGCCCGGCCGCGAGAATCACCGCTTGGTAAGGCGCTGTCATTCGCTCTCCAAGAATTGTTTGAATCGAAGCCAACCGTCACGAGGCTCGAGCGACGGGCGCCCGAGGTCGCCGCGCGAGCCGACGTTGACCAGCATTCGCAGCAGCGTCGGGCCCTCGCTCTCGAACTGGCGCTCGAAGGTGGCGCGAAACTCGCCGAGGTCGGCGACCGTCGCCGCCTGGCGATAGCCACAGGCGAGGGCGATTGCGGCGAAGTCGACACCCGGCGAGACGGTCGGCTGGGCGCCCGTCGACTCGTGAGCTCCGTTGTCGATCACGATGTGGTGCAGGTTGGTCGGCTTGACCGCGCCGATCGTCGCCAGCGTGCCCATCTTCATCAGCATCGCGCCGTCGCCGTCGAGCACGACGACTTTACGGCGACTGCGGGCTCGGGCGACGCCGAGACCGAAGCCGCTGGCGCAGCCCATCGAGCCAACCATGTAGAAGCGGTTGTTTCGCGTGTGCTCTCGGTCATCGAGCTCGTAGAGCTCCCTGGAGAGCTTGCCCGTCGTGCCGATCACCGCGGGTTGATCGACGCCGCGGTTGAAAAGCGGCAACAGCGACGCCAGGGCCTCTTCGCGGCGCACGCTCGGCTGCAGCGAGCGGCGGGGCGGTAGCTCGAACGCGCTCGTCGTCACCGCCAGTGTGACGGGGCGCGCCTTGGGGCCCTTCTCCAGGGTCTCTTTGCGGCAGACCCAGCCGGCGGGCACGCCGCGTCCGAGAGCGCTCGCCAGCTCGTCGGCGAAGCTCGTCGGCTGCAGCACGTGGCACTCGACGCCGCAGAGTCGCACAAGCTCTTCGGTGATCTGACCCATCAGGCGATGCTGTGGCTCGTCGCCGCGTCCGGGCTCGCCGCGGTGCGAGACGAGGAGTGCCACCGGGATCTGGTAGATGTAGAGCATCGAGGTGATCGGGTTGACCGCGTTGCCGAGGCCCGAGTTCTGCATCAGCGCGAAGGCCGGACGCCCGCCCGTGCAGAGCCCCGCAGCGATCGCCACCGCCTCGCCCTCGCTGGCGGCGCCGAGGTAGTCGAGGCCCGGATCGGTATCCATGTAGTTGACGAGCGGCGTGAAGAACGAGCAGGGCACGCCGCTGCCGCTACGGACGCCGTGGTCCTTGAGAATCTGTCCGAAATCGTCGATCAGCATGGCCTTCTCGTGGCTTGGGTGGTGTCAGATCGGGCGGCTCTCGAGCAGGTCGGCCTCTTCGTCGAGGTCCTGCCAGTGTCCGAAGGTGTGAACGACCTCGATCGTCTCGCCCTTGGCGATCAGACGGCGGAAGAGCTCGTCCATCTTGCTCTTGCGCAGCATGGCGGGCTCGTCTCGGGCCATCTCGTCGAGGGTTCGCGCGACGAGCTCGGTGCCGCTGCCGCGCATCACGAACAGACCGATCCACTCGCCCGTCGCCTGGCTCGCCGGGACCTTGCCGATCCCCTCGAGGACACAGGTCGTGTTCTTGACGGGGGAGCACTCGCCGCGCGTCGCCACCAGGTCCGGCTCTTTGTCACGACGACCGCGCAGCGCCCAACCCGCGTCGACGGCGATCGTTAGCGGCGAGGTGCCCTGGGTCAACAGATTCTGCAGGATGAAGCTGTCGTAGATCACGTCGCCGTAGGCGATCAACATGTCGCCCTTGAGGAAATCGCGCGCCTTGTAGAGCGAGAAGAGCTCGCCTGTCTCGTCGTACTCGTCGTTGTCGAAGTAGTGCAACCCCGAGAGGTTGACCGCCTCCTTCTTGTAGCCGCGAACGACGCCGATCGTCTTGACGCCCTGGCGGTTGAGGTTCTCGACGTGCCAGGAGAGGATCGGTTTGCGCTTGAGATAGAGCATGCACTTGGGCCGGTCGGCGACGAGGGAACCGAAGTTGCCTTTGGTCGCCGCGAGGATCAGCGCCTTGGTCTCTTCGTCCTGGGAGTGCGGCAGATAGAGCTCTTCGGACTGTTGGAGCTCTTGCACGTCCTGGAGGCGGAAGATCTCGTCGACCTTGGCGATCTCTTTCTCGACGGACATCAGATCGTTGGTCTGGCGCAACAGGCGCAGGTTCTTCTGCACCGCGCTGATCACCGTGCGCACCGTCTGGTTGGCGAAGATGAAGTTGGTGATCCCCGCCTCGACGAACGAGGCGATCGGCTCGGTCGGGTACTTCGTCGGGACGATCACGACGGGCGTGTCGAGGCTCCAGTGCGCCATGAAGTCCATGATCTCTTTCGAGTCTTTTCGCTTCGAGTGGACGAGGATCACGTCGGCGCCGCTCTCGGCGTAGGCCGTCGCCCGCAACAGCGCTTCTTGCAGGCCCCAGCCCGCGATGAAGGCTTCGGTGCGCGCCACGATCTGGAAGTCCGGATCGAGCTGGGTGTCCTTCGCCGCACGGATCTTGCCGCAGAACTCGTCGATCTCGGCGAGGGCCTGGCGTTCGCCGTCGATGAAGCTGTTGGTCTTCGGGAAGAGCTTGTCCTCGAGGCAGACCCCGGCGATCCCGCGCTGCTCGAGCTTGGTCACCAGGCGCCGCACGTTGTTGAAGTTCCCGTAGCCCGTGTCACCGTCCAACAGGATCGGAAGCGCCGTCGCGTCGTTCATGAACTCGAGCACTTCGAGGACCTGGGTCCAGCTCGCCTCGTTCGAGTCGCGGACGCCGAGTGCGGCGGAGATCGAGAGCCCCGAGCCCCAGATCGCTTCGAAGCCGGCCTCTTCGACCAGCTTGGCGGTCAACCCGTTGTGGGCCTCCATCAGCACCGCGATCTCCTTCGAGCGGAGCAACCCCTTCAATGTCGTTGTCTTCTCGATAGCGCACCTTCCTTACGCCCATGGCGCTCACTCGCTCACGCGGCGGCCGTAAATCGACCGGACGCGCGAGCCGATGACGCGGCGCAGACCCTCGATAGGCCTCGCTCTGCGCGAGATCGGGGTCCACGACAACGCCGCACCATACCAAAGTTGACAGGGTTTGACTAGTGGTCGCGTACGTTTCCCGCCGCCATCGGGGATTCGTGACGTTCGGGAGGGCTGGCGAGTCCGATGAGCTACTGACAGGTTTGGGGCGTCATCGACGAGATCCAGTCTCGCATCAGCTGGATTCCGTCGAGATCGGGCAAGAGGTTCGGCAGCTCGGGCATCTTCACGCCGGGATCCGTCGATCCCATGCGGAAGACGACGATGCTGTTGTCGGGATCGCCAGGGACGATGTCGAAGTTGAGCCCCCCCGTGCCACCACCTGCGGCGACAGGGCGTTTGCAGAAGCCCAGAGCCGTCGTGTCGGTTTCGCTGTAGGTGAAGTGCAGGCCCGTCGAGCCCGCCAGCCCACCCGAGCGGTGGCAGTGCGCGCAGTTGGCGTGGAGATACGAGCGCGCGCGCTTCTCCAGCGACCCCGTGCCAAACGGCGACTCGAGTCGGTCGAGGGTCGAGATCGTCGGCAGCTCCTTGGAGAAGAACTGCTGGTCCGAGAGCCACTGCAGCTGGTTGACCGTCGTCCCGTCGCGCTCGACGTTGCGGTTCATTTGCGCCGTGACCGGCCCCAACAGCCGCAGAGAGTCGTTGCGCGAGTGGCAGTTCGCGCACTGGTTGACGTTGGGGACGACGTACTCGCGATCCTGCGGAACGCCCTTCTTGTCGATGTAGCTCACGGGGACGGTCTTGCCCGCGATCTTCAGCTCCGCGTCGGTCTGCTCGTCGTTCCAGAGGTAGACGTAGCCCGTAAACCCCGAGCTCTCTTTGATCAAGAGGCGCGTCTCGATGATCCGCCGCGGCCCTTCGGGGTGACGCAGGTCGTCGGGAAACGAGAAGTTCTTGATCACG
>JAGQJP010000755.1 GCA_020430585.1 Myxococcales bacterium
GCGCTCTATCGCCGTGTCCGCACCCTCGATCGCGGCTACACACCCGTCCTGCGCACGATGGCCGCCAGCTTTCGACGGGATGGCCGCTGGGCCGACCTGCTCGATACCCTGCGCGCCCTTCTCGATCTGGAACGCGACGGCGCCGCGTCGGCGACGCTGATGCTGCAGATGGCCGACGTCGCCGACGCTCACCTCGGGCGACCGGAAGAGGCCTTGGCGCTGAGTCGACAAGCGCTGGCAAAAGATCCGTCGTCGAGAATTGCGTCGGAGCGAGTTTTCGAGCTGCTACGCCGCCTCGGAAAGTGGGGCGAGCTCAGCGAAGCGCTGGAAGGGCGAATTCAGCGGATCAGCAACAGCCAGGAACGCGCCAGCGCCTGGGTCGCTCTGGCGACCCTCTACGAGCAGAAGCTGCAGCAGCTCGACAAGGCGATCGTGGCCCACAAACGCGCCCTCGAGATCCGCCCCGACTATCGACCCGCGCGCGAGGGGTGGCTCCGCCTGCGCCTCGACCAACGCCACTTCAAGGAGCTCGCAACGGAGCTTCTCGAGAGCCTTCAAACGATCGAAGATCCGGCCTTGCGCGACGAGCTCGAGCTCGAGCTCACGGTGCTTCGCGCCGACCGACTCTCGGAGATTCCGGCGGCGCTAGAGCTGATCCGCGCGCGCCTCGAACGAGATGACGAAGAGCCCCTCTCGCTGCTGCTCGCCGAGCAGCTGGCAACGCGAGGCGGAGACGAGGCCCTGCGACGCTCTGCCCTCGAACGCCTGACCGAGACGGTCCACGACGAGAAGGCGCTCATCGCGGTCTGGCGCGAGCTCGCTCGAACGCTCGAGCTGCAACCCGAAGGCGAGGCGAGTGAGGTTCAGCGCGCCCTCGACGCGATCCTGCGGATCGAGCGCACCGACCGCAACGCCGTGGAAGATCTCGAGATGCTCGCCCTGAGCGAGACCAACCACGAGCTATTGGCGCAGGTCGAGCGGCGCCAAGCCGACCTCGCCAACGACCCGGCTTCGGTCGCCGCGAGCTGGACGCGCCGGGGCGAAACGATCGAAAGCGAAGACCCCGTCGCCGCGCTGAGCGCGTATCAGACGGCGCTCGAGCTCGATCCACAGAGCCTGGGAGCGAGCGCTGGGATTGTCCGTACGGCGACGACGATCGATGATCCCCGGACCCTCGCCGAGGGGCTGCGACAGCTCGCTCGCGTGACGGGCGACCCGACACGGGCCGCAGAGGTCCTCGTTCGCGGTGCCGTTGTACGGGTCTCCCGGCTCGACAACGTCCTCGGCGCAGTGGCGGACCTCGAGCAGGCGCTCGAGCTCGATCCCGACAACGAAGCCGCGGCCCAGAGCCTCGCGCGCTTGCTCCATGACCGCAAGGAGATGCAGCGTTTGATCGAGCAGCTCTCCCGCGCGGCGAGCCGCTCGAAACGAGCCGAACGCTCGACGGTGCTCTGGTTGCAGACGTCGGATCTCTACGCCGAGCGCCAGGGGAACGTCAGCGCGGCGATCGCCATTCTGCGACGGGTGCTGAAAGCAAACCCCACCGAGCGCCGCGCGCTGCTCCGTTTGGCGAGCCTACACGAGCGAGAGCAGCAGTGGGCCCCGGCCGTCGACGCGCTCGAGCGCCTGTTGGCGACCGCAAGCGACAAGGACGAGCAGCTCGCGCTGCGTCTGCGGTTGGCGACCCACTACTCCGAACGGCTCTCCACCGACGAAAAAGCCGTCGAGCACCTGCAGCAGGCGTTGCGAATCGACGCCGGCTCCCTCGAGGCGCTGCGCCGACTCTGCTTGATCAACCTCGACGGCGACCCGACCCAGGCGGTGCAGATCGCTCGGCGCTGGGTTCGCGCGAGCGCCGAGATCGAGGAACGCGCCGACGCGCTCTACGTGATCTATCTCGCCGAGCAGAAGCTAGGGCGCGACGCCGTCGCCGTCGACGCGCTCAAGGAGGCGGTCGGCCTCGTCGGACCGATGAGCGACGCAGGCGCTGCCTACGAGCTGTGGCTCGAGGAGCACGATGGGTTCGAGGGCTATGCCCAGGCCCTCCGCGAACACATCGACTTCGCCCAGGAAAACGGCTTGGACGCCAGCGCGAGCGAGCTGCGCCTGGCCCAGATTCTCGGTCGTCACCTCGATCAGCCGAAGGAAGCGGCCGCGCTCTTGAAAAAATCGATGGGCGACGGTGGCAATGTCGAAGAGCGCAAGGAGCTCGCCGCGTACCTACGGCAGAGCCGTCAGCACGACGCGGCCCTCGCCGAGTTGACGCGCGTGATCCCCGATGAGGTGGACAATCCCGAGATCTGGCGCGAGATCTCCGCAATCCATCAGCTCGAGAAGCGACCGCGAGAGGCGCGTCTGGCTCTCAGCGTGCTGGCCGTGTTGGGGGAGGCCAACGACGACGAACGACGACTGCTCAACGAGTGGGCCCCGCGCCCGTCATCGGCCCGACCGCGCACGTTTGCGAGCTCGGCGGTGCGATCGATCGCGCTGCCCAAGGCGTTTCATCCCGCGGCGAACGAGGTCTTCGAGGTCTTGACCGAGGGGCTCTCGAAGCTCTTCCCGACGAGCCTCGACGCGTACGGGTTGGGCTCGCGCGACAAGATCGAGAGTGACACCGAGAACGCCCATCGGCGCCGTGCCGATCGGTTGGCCAACATCTTCGGTGTTCCGGAGTTCGACTTCTTCATCTACCTGGCCCAGGGGCGCGGCGTGGTGCTCGAACCGACGCAACCGCCGTCGGTGATGTTTCCGGCGAGTTGGAGCCAGCTCTCCGAGGCACAGCAAACGTTCGCCCTCGCGCGCCCCTTCGCCTACCTGGCGCTTGGCGCGCCGCTGGCCAACAAGCTGGGCGCCCGGGGTATCGAGCAGTTGATGATCGCCACCGCCCGCACCGTCGACGACCACTACGCGCTCGGCCGCAGCGACGAAGACGCCGTGACCCAGCTGGCGAAGCGCATTCCGAAATCTCTCGCCAGGCGCAGCCGCCGAACCTTCGAAGAGGCCGCGCAACGCTATGCGACGGGGCCCGCCCTCGACGTACAAGCCTGGTACCGAGCGGTAGAGCGCAGCGCGATTCGGATGGCGGCGATGGTCTCCGACGATCTCCCCGGCGCCGTGGCGATGCTCTTCACGAGCGAACCGAGCCTCCGCGACCTCAGCGTTCGCGACGCTCTGGCCAACGACAGCGTGATCCGCGATCTGCTGATCTTCTGGATGTCCGAAGCGTCGCTCGAACATCGCCGTCGCAGCGGCCTGTTGCCCACCAGCTAAATCGTCCCCACCCTTGGCGGCGTTCGAACGCTCCTTGCCGAGCGTTGTTGAAACAATCGCCCATCTCTGATAGAGGTGATGTTCGTCACACGCGCCGAGAGAGGCCATGAAACTCAAAGATTACGTCACGATGGGAAATCTGCTCTGCGGTTTTCTGTCGGTGATCATGATCATCCGTGGGAACTTCGTCTGGGCCTGCCTGCTGATCTTCATCGGCTACGTCTTCGACGTCTCCGACGGCTGGGTCGCCCGCCTGACCAACCAGTACGACAAGTTCGGCGGCGAGTTCGACGCGATGTGCGACTACGTCACCAATTCGATCAGCCCGAGCTTCATCCTCTATTACTTTTTCCTTCATTTCGGACACTTCCACTGGGTCGCCGCGGCCGTCGTCGGCGCCTTTCCGATCACCCTCGGCACGATCCGTCACGCCCGGGGATACACCAAGCCGCTCTCGTATCCCTGCTACTGGCTCGGGCTGCCCCGCCCGGTGTACACGCTCTGCATCATCGCGTTCCTCCACTCGAGCGTTTTCCTCGAGCTCGCGGCACGCTGGCACTGGCCGAGCTACATCACGCTCGCCGTCGTCGTCGCGTCGCTCTCGTTTCTGCACCTCTCGTACGTGCCCTTCGTCAACCATCACAAGCGCCGTTGGCGCGGGATGTTGAATTTCGGCTGGCGCATCTTCGCCGGAACGCCCATCGCCTGGGTCGTCGGCTACCTCCTCTTCGGGACCCACGATCTGCTCTTCGACTATCTGACGTTCTGTCTGTTCATCTACCTTTTCGTCGCCTGGACTCAGATTCCGAACGAAGACATCTTGCGAATTCGGCACTTCGTCTCGACGGGCGAGCTGATCGAGCCGTTGGTCCACGCCAACGACACCTGGGAGCCCGCCAGCTGGGCGCCGAAATGGGAGCATTGACACGCCCGCGGCCGAGCGCCGCGATCGACCAAGGAGAATACCGAGATGATCTCGACCCGTAACCTGACGCTTGCCGCCATGCTCCTCACGCTGTTCTGCGGCGCACCCGACGCGGCCGCACAGGCGCCCAACGGCTTCAACTTCTCCCTCGACCTCGGCGGGTCGTGGAATTTCTATCATTCGAACCGGAAATTCCTCTCGATCAACAACACCACGGTCGGAGCCGAGGATTTGATGCAGAAGGGCGGCTTCGATCTGGCGTTGCGCTTCGGCTGGAGCTTTGCCGTCTGGCGCGGATTGTTCATCGCCGTCGAGGCGCTCTTCGACTGGACGCTGACCAAACCCGCGGGCCCCCAGAGCGCGCTGGCCAAGCAGTTCAGCATCGACGCAAAGGTCCACAACCTCGTCTCGACCGGAGGGGTCCGAATCGGCTACGCGCCGCTGCCCTGGGTCGCGCCCTGGGTCTCGGCTGGGGTCGGCTACGGCTTCGTCGGGTTTTCGGGTGAGAAGGGGGCGACCTCGCTCAAGCGCTTCGCCGGCGGCTTCGGATACAACCTCGGCGTCGGCATCGACTTTCGCGTCGTCAAATACTTTTGGCTGGGCCCCGTGCTGCGCTTCAAGGCCTTCTCCTACAAGCAGGAGTCCGATGGCCTCGACGGGAAAGGCAAAGTCGTCAGTCTGAGCTTGAACCTGATGTTTCAGATGTAGCGGCGATCTGGGCCAGCCGCTCGGTGAGCTCGTTCTCGGTCAAACCGAGCGCCCCGAGCACGCGCTGCACCAACAGCTTCTCGGCGTCGTCGAAGCCGCCGTCTGCGCGAACCGCGCCCGTCAGCTCTTGGACCAGCTCGTCCCGTCCCGTCTTGGATTGAATCTCGCGGGCCAGCTCGGCCGGGTCGTCATCGAAGTTGCGCCCCCGCACGTCGGCACGCTCCGCCTCGGTGAGCTGATAGCGATCCATCAGGCGATCGAGGAACTCGATCTCGGTGTCGGTGAGCTGCACGTCGACCATGATCGCCAACGCCGCCAGCTTGCAGATTTGAATTTGTTCGGGCGTCGCCATGGCCCTCACCTCCCCTCTTTCGGTTGTGCTGATTCTAGAATCCGAACTCGACACCGAGACGAAACTCGATCGGTACCGACTTGAAGTCGCCGTCTCGGGTGAGAAACGTGTCGATCTCTGCGAAAAAGCGTATGATCCAGAGCGGCAGGAAGCTCGTGCCGATGCCGACGAGAAACCCCGGGTCGAAACCGCGCGTGAGCCGCAGGTGGGCCGCTCCGCGCAGATAGATGAACGAAGGGCCGAAGCGAAAACCGGGGCGCAACGTGAAGTTGACCTTCTTGTCGAGGTCGGTGAGCAGCCCGAGATCGAGCTTCAACCACCAGATCTTGTAGGCCGGGATGATCTCGAGATTGAAGGGCGTACGATAGACGTGCTTGTCGCGAATCCCGAAGCCTTCACCAACCGAAACCGCCAGGTTGAATCCGGCGTGGGCGTCGGCGACACAGACCGTCGTCAACAAGACGAGCGAAAGAACGACTCGTTTCAGCATGGATTCTCCTTTCGAACCGGCTGCCCGTCGAGCAACCAGCATCTGAACCGACCCTGTCCAAGATGAACGTACGCTGCTTATGGTGGCACAATTCCTCAGCGATTTGTAGGGAATTTCACGCAGATCGGGTATGATGGCGGGGACGCGGGAGGACGATGGACTCGATAGACGAGAGC
>JAGQJP010000756.1 GCA_020430585.1 Myxococcales bacterium
ATATGAGAATGAAATCTCATGAGCGCCGCGAGCGCTGGGCGATCTGGCTGTTGGCCGCCAGCATGTTGATCTGGCTGTTGCCGCTGTTCCATATCGGCCACCAACGCGACGACGCCCGCGATCAGAAGTGTCAGTGCGTCAGCTCCGGACACCAATGGAGCAACGCCCATCTCACGCCGACCTGGACGACATCGGCCCCCCTTCCGAGCTTCCCCGCTCCGTTGAGCGCCGCGCAGTATTCGTCACAGCGCTCCACGCCGCTTCTCTACGTCGCACCGAAGACCTCACCTCCGCCATTCTCCTAGCTCGTGCCAGACGCGCGATTCGCGCACGACGAGACCCGCGCAGGTCGAGGAAGCGCTCGACCGGCCAGCATCAATGGAGAAGCAGATGCGCACTGACAGGCTCATCGTAGCCGTCCTTACGCTCGGCCTGATCGTCGGAAGCGCAACCTTCGCCTCGGCTGCACCCAAACCGCAGGGGCCGCCGAGCGACGATGCCTTCCTGAAGAAGGTCGAGAGCGACCTGGGCAAGAAAGACCCGACGCTCCGAAAACCGAAATCGATGCTCTCGGAGCTGTTGCCCGAGATCGCCGTCTCTGTCGGCGTCTCGGCGGCGTACTACCGCGACACGAAGTCGATCTACACAACCGGCGCCGACGATCCGTCCCAGAACGGGTTCACCTTGAACTACCTCGAGCTGACGCTCTACAAGAACATCGACCCCTACTTCCGCGCCTCGGTGGTGCTGAACTTCGGCTTCGAGTCGATCGAAACCGAAGAGGCCTACGTCGAGACGCTCGGGGTGCCGGGCGGGCTGAAGTTTCGCGCCGGCTTCTTCAAGACCGGCTTCGGCCGGATCAACGCGCGACACACCCACACCTGGGATTTCATCGACCGCCCCGTGGTCAACGGCAAGTTCTTCGGTGTCGAGGGCCATCGACTGCTCGGCGCCGAGGCGAGCTGGCTCGCTCCGCTGCCCTGGTACCTCCTCGTCGGCGCGAGCGTGGGAATGCCCGACGGCGAGGAGTCGAACCGAAGCTTCTTCGGTGGCGAGAAGAAGCTCGACAAATGGAAGCAGGTCGTCGTTGTTGCGTACGTCAAACAGTTCTTCACCTTGGGGCCGAACTGGAGCCTCAACCTCGGTTTCAGCGGCGCTTTCGGCCCGAACCCGACGGCCGATGGCAAGCACAGCTTCATCTACGGCGGCGATCTCTACATCAAGTACCGTCCGGTCACCAGCGGCAGCTATTTTCAAGCCTCGCTTCTCGCCGAGTGGATGATCCGCCAGCGCCAGACGACGATGAAGACGCTCACCGACTCGGGGGGATTCGTCGAGCTCGCGCTGCAGCTCGCCAAGCGCTGGCGCGTGGCGCTGCGCGCCGAGCACGTCGACAATCTGGAGAACGACTACCTCGATCCCGACCAACACGGCGCACGACAGCGGTACTCTGTTTCGCTCGCCTTCGTGCCCTCCGAGTTCAGTCGGATCCGCTTGCAGGGCAATCTCGACCACAACCGTTTCGCTCCCTCGACGTTGTCGGGCGCGATCTTCGCCACGCTGGAGGTGACCTTTGGCTCGCATCCCCCACACCCCTATTGAGACAGCGGTGACGGCGCCCACCTGCGCGCTTTCGACGCTGTCATACGCGACGACGAGAGCCTCGGCGACAGCGAGCGCCGCGGTTGGCCTTTTTTGGACTCGCATGCTCTTCATCCTCGTCGCGCTCCTGGCGCTCGGTCTCACCCCACGCGCGGCCGAGGCGAAGCTGGATGTAGTCGTGACGATCCCCTCGCTGGAGACGATCGTCCACGCCGTCGGCGGCGAGTGGGTCACGACGCACGCGATCGCGCGACCGACGCAGGACCCCCACTTCGTGGACGCCAAGCCGAGCGAAATGCTGCGACTGGCGAAGGCGGATCTGCTGGTCCTCTCGGGCCTCAGCCTGGAACAAGCGTGGCTCACCCCGCTGCTCCAGGGTTCACGGAATCCCAAGGTCCAGAGCGGTGCCCCGGGCTACGTCGACTGCTCGAGCTTCGTCAAGGTCCTCGACGTGCCGGTCACAATCGATCGCTCCCAGGGCGACATCCATCCGGGGGGCGACCCGCACTACCTGATGCACCCGCGAAACGCCCAACGCGTCGCGATCGGGATCTACAAGGCGCTGGTCCACGCCGATCCGGCCCACACGAGCGCGTACAAGGCCAATCTGGTTCGCTTTCTCAAGGCGCTACGGGCCAAATCGAGCGAGTGGCTCGCGCTCTTCAAGCCGCTCGCTGGGAAGCCGCTGATCAGTTACCATCGCAGCGTCAAATACCTGGCACGGTATCTCGGCTTGAGGATGTTGGTCGAGCTCGAACCGAAGCCGGGCATCCCGCCCTCTCCCGGCCATGTGCTGAAGGTGATCGAGGTCGCCAAGGCGAATCACGCGACGGTGATCCTCCACGAGACCTACTATCCGACGAAGACGGCGACCTAC
>JAGQJP010000757.1 GCA_020430585.1 Myxococcales bacterium
GGGGTCGTCGGGCTCGACGTGTTGCGCGAGCAAGAGCCCGACGTCTACGAACCGCTGGACCTCGGCGTCGGGCGTTGTCGGATGGTGATCGCACAATCGATCGACCTGCCGCCGCAGCTCCACGGCGCGCACCTGCGGGTGGCGACGAAGTATCCACGCCTGACCGACGAGTTCTACTTGCGCCGCGGCGTTCAGGCCGACATCATCAAGCTTTACGGTTCGATCGAGCTCGCCGCGGTGATCGGGCTGGCCGATCAGATCGTCGATCTCGTCTCGACGGGAGAGACGCTGCGACAGAATCGGCTGCGCGTCGTCGACGAGCTGCTCGCCGTATCGAGCCGCCTGATCGTCAATCGCGCCGCGCTCAAGCTCCGCTGGGAGCGCATGCAACAGGTCATCGCGCGCCTTCGACACGCCGTCGAAGCGCTGGAGAGCGAGCCCCCCAAGAGCGATCGATCTCGCACGCCGCCGCGTGCCTCGAGCGCGGGCTCAGCGACAATCGGAGAAGATGATGCGTAAAGCGAGCGTCTCGCGAGCGACGGCAGAGTCGCAGATTTCCCTCGAGCTCGAGCTCGATGGCCACGGCGAGGCGACCCTCGAATCGCCGGTCCCGTTCCTCGATCACATGCTCCGGCAGCTCGCGCGCCACGGGGGCCTGGATCTCGAGCTGCGGGCGACGGGCGACGTCGAGACAGGCGCCCACCACACCGTCGAGGACATCGGGATCTGCCTGGGCAGCGCGATCGACCGTGCCCTCGGTGAGCGCCGCGGCATCGAGCGCTACGGTAGCGCCTTCTGTCCCCTCGACGAAGCGCTGGCGCAGGCCGTCGTCGACCTCGGGGGACGGCCGTTCTTCGTGCTCGATCCGCCCTTTCCCAACGTCCACATCGGCAACTTCAACGCCGACCTGACCTTCGACTTCTTTCAAGCGCTGGCGACGCATGCGCGCGCGACGATCCACCTGCGAATCCTCTACGGTCGCAACGAGCACCACAAGATCGAAGCGGCATTCAAAGCCTTCGCTCTCGCGCTACGACAGGCGATCGGCCTGAGGAGCCACGATGCAACGCGCGTTCCGAGCACCAAGGAACACCTCGACTGAGCGCGCTCGCAGCGTCTCATCGGCGATGATGGCTCTCGGGGCGAGTCTCGGCGCCCTGGCGCGCATCCTGGGGAATAGATCGACGTCGTTTCGTGCTATACTCCGTATCATGAGCCTGACACAGAGAAGCATCCCCTCTTTGCTCCTCATGATCAGCGTCGTCGCCGGTTGCACCAAAACGGCGACGACGGTGATCGTCCTCGATCCCGTCAAGTTCACCGTCGTCCGCGAGAACGGGAAGAAGAAGGTCCTCGCCCTCGAGGCCGAGCAGCTCTTCAAACAGGCGGGGCGCGAGTACGACGACGAAAAGTTCGAACAGTCCGTGCGCACCTACCGCTTGCTGATCAAGGAGTTTCCCCGCTCGACGTTCGTCATCGCGTCTCATTACAACGCCGCCCTCGCGCTCGAGGCGTTGAAACGGTATGGCGACGCGGCGAAGCACTATGAAATCGTGGCAAAAGCCAAGCGCGGCGAACGAGACGCCCGCGATAGCCTGATGCGCCTCGCCTTCTGTTACGACAAGCTGGAACGCTGGTCGGGCGTGGTCTCGGCGGTGGATCGGATCGACGTCGACAAGCTCGGTTTGCTGGACCGGATCGAGGCCTTCGCACGCCGCGGAAACGCCCAATACAAGCTGCAAGCGCTCGACAAGGCGCTCGTCGACTTTCGGCGCGTGATGCGGACCTATCACGACAAGCAATACCAACGAGTGCTGGTCGGCGACTACTGGGTTTCGCAGGCCCAGTTCGGCATCGGCCTCGTGTACCGCGCCAAATTCGACCGGATCAAGTTCCGTCTGCCCCTCAGCTCGATGAAGGACGCGCTGCAACAGAAGGTCTCGCTCTTCTTGCGGGCGCAGAACAACTTCATCAAGGCGATCTACCTGCACAACAACTACTGGGCCGTCGTCGCCGGGTTCCATGCGGCGAACCTCTACGAGTCGTTCTATCGCGACGCGATGGAGGCCGAGGTACCCAAGACGTTGACCCAAGAAGAGCTCGAGATCTACTACGCCGAGTTGAAACGCCACGTGATGCCGCTGTTGCGCCGGGCGATCTCGATCTACGAGAAGAACGTACGGATGTCGGTGCGCCTCGGCGAGCAGAACCCCTGGGTCAGCAAGAGCCGGGCACAGCTCGTGCGGCTGAAGACGATCTTGGCGAACTACGAAAAGACGCTCAACGCTCCGAAACAGAAGCTGAAGCCGACGAGATCCAGCATCAAGCGGCGTCCTCCCAAGCGCCGCACGCTGACCGACGACGGCGCCCCCAAGTCCGGCCAGCCCGGCTGATCGAACGCGCCGCGCAGCGGCGGTTGCGCTTGCCAACCCGTGGCGGCTGGTGTATCGTCCCCCGCATGAACGAGCTCTACATCGGCGCATCAGGCCTGCCGCAACGTTGGAGTGACTGCTTCAAGCACCTTCAGGTGCTCGAGGTCGTCGAGTCCGGCTATCAAACGCTTCGACCCAAGACCGTCAGACGTTGGCGCACCGAGGCGCCAGAGGGGTTCGAGTTCATCATCGCCCTCGACCATCGGATCTCCCACCCCCACGAGATGACACTCGACTTGATGGATGACGCGCAGCGCGAAACGCCGGCGCTCCTGGGGGGCTTTCAGACCAACGACCAGGTGATGGCGATCTGGGCGGCGACGGTGGCGCAAGCCGAATTGCTCGGGGCGACCAAGGTGTTGCTACAACCTCCCCCGCAATTCGCGCCCTCACCGATCAACGTCGAGCGACTGGCGGCCTTCGTCCAGGCGGTTCGGCGCGACGGCCTGACGCTGATCTGGCAAGCCGGGGGGATGTGGGACGGTGACACGGTGGTCGAGCTGTCACGCCAGTGGGGCGTCGTTCCCGCGATCGATCCCTTCCTGCTCACCGATCCCCTCGATCTCGAGGCCTTCCCCTTCGCCTATTACCGACTCGCCGGTCGGGGGGCGACATTGCGGCGCTTCTCCCCATCGCACTTCGATATGCTCGTTTCCGAGCACCTCCACAAGCGTCCGGGATATCTCGTTTTCGTGAACCAGAATCGCTGGCACGACGCCAAGCGCTTTGTCAAGTTTCTCCGACAGTTCGACGACGCCGTCTGATCCTCGAGCGAGAAAATGTAGTGCAAATGTCGAGATTAATTTGATCTGCCCTTGGGCGATCCTTATAATCTCCTCTTGCAGCGTACAACCGAACGGTAATTGTGGAAGACTGGCGTCCGCGGAAAAAAATGCCCGCTATTTCGCCGGGGTTTTGGGTTTGCCCTTGACAGGGAATCCAGGTCGTCTA
>JAGQJP010000758.1 GCA_020430585.1 Myxococcales bacterium
GCCACCCAACGCGCTGCGCTGAAGCGTCATCCGCATCCTCTCCTGAAGCGGCGCCAGGCGCTTTCGCAGGCGGTCGACGTCGGATGATGGCCGTGGCCGACTCGAATCGCTCTTTGGGGGGATGTAGACAGCGCGACGCAAGGAGATCGGCGCGCGGTAGTACGGCGATGGCAGAAGGTCTGCTGGCCTGGGGCTGATCTCGCCGTTTGGCCCGAGTACCGCCGGCCCGACCCAGTTCTCCCCAGGCGATAGCCAAAGAGCGAGGCCGAGAGAGGCGCTCATGCCCTCGAGCAGCGCCTCGATCTCGAGGAAATACGCCTCCACGCGGTGGGCCCGCCGCGAAGCATCGGACAGCAGCCCGGCGATCCGACGTTCGCGCTCTTTCTGTCGCTTGTGCTCGTCGACCTCGAGCCGCTTCGTCCGCAGCTCCTCTCGGTGATGGCGCGCCTCTTCCTGGGCCTCGAGCCGACGGAAGTGGCTTTGCAGCATCAACGAGAGCTGGAGCCCGAGGGCGACGAGGACGATCACCGCGGTCATCGTCGGGTGGCGCCGCGCCCAGCGCAGCGCGCGATGGTGCGGCCGATCCGGCGCCGCGCTGACCTCTTCGTCGCGCAGGAAGGCGCGGAGGTCGCGGACCATCGCGTCGACGTCCCGATAGCGCTCGTCACGCGGTAGTCGCATCGCCTTCTCGATGATCCCGCGCAGCTCGCGGGGCAGCCGCACCGACGAATCGACGTGTTCGAGGGGCTCGAGCTTTCCGCTGAGCACGCGGAAGAGAACACCCGTCGCGCTCGTCGCCTGGACCGAGCGCTTGAGCGTGCAGAGCTCGAAAGCGATCGCCCCGAGGGCATACAGATCGCTCCGTCCGTCGAGCTCATCGTTCTTTCCCGTCGCCTGCTCGGGCGACATGTAGGCCGGCGTGCCGACGACCTCGCCGAAGCGCGTGCGGTCAGCGGTATCCATCTCGGCGATGTCGATCGAATCGCCGGCGACGTCGCCTTTCGGCTTCTCGGCGCGGGTGGCCGGATCCCCGTGGCCCGACCCCGAGCGCTCGATCGTCGCGCTCCCGGGGTCCGCGGCGTCGTTCGGGGGCGCCTCGTCGATCAGCGCTTCGATCTCGGCCCGCTGCGCGCCGATCGGCCGAGCGATGCCCCAGTCGACGACGTAGACCTCGTCGTAGGCGCCGATCATCAGATTCGCCGGCTTCAGGTCGCGATGGATCACGCCCTTGGCGTGGGCGTAGGCGACCGCCTCGCAGGCCCGAACGAACAGCTCGATCCGCTCCCGCATCGCCGCGCGCTCGTTGACGGGCTCGCCCCGCTCCAGGCGGGCGGCGGCCTCGGCGACCAGTTCGGCGAACGAGCGCCCTCGGATCACCTTCATCGAATAGCTCGGGCGACCCTCGGCGTCGACCGCCATGTCGTAGAGTGGGACGATGTTCGGATGGTCGAGCTGCGCCGTGACCTGGGCTTCGATCGCGAAGCGCCGCACGCGACGGGAATCGACGCCACCGAGCAGACGCTTGCGCGCGATCGCACGACCGAGGAGGGCGTCCTTCTCGAGGCGCACCTCGCCCATCGCGCCGCGGCCCAAAAGGCCCAGATCGCGGTAGCGTAGCCGTCCGGGGCTGACCAGCTCGGCGAGCGGAGCGGTCTCGACGCGCCCATAGGTGTGGACCCGGCAGAAGGTATCCGTGCTGATCGCCCGCCGATTGTGGAGCTCTTCGACGAACCCCTCGAACGAGGCTTCCTCCGCGGCGGCGGCGTATGAGTCGAAGAGCTCGTCGAGACGCGGCGCGAGCTCACGATCGACGAGACGTCGCAGATCATCGATGCGCTCTTTCACGATCACCCGAAAATCTGTTTTTCAAAACGCTATCAAACCTTTGAAATGAGCGCCAGTCCGATTTCTTGACACCCCAAGCCCTTTCAGCTACGATCAATCCTGCATTTTTGCACAGATTTTCAGGACTGGGCCAAGCGAACCGACCAATCGAGGGTGTATGGCGGGAATCGGTGAAATCCTGGTACGCGAGAATATCATCAACGCGAGCCAGTTGCAGAAAGCCCAAGAGATGCAACGCCGACAGGGCGGTCGGCTCTCGGCGAATCTCGTCAAGGCAGGCGTGATCCAGGAAAAAGAGCTCACGACCTTCCTCAGCCGACAGTACAACGTTCCGTCGATCAACCTCGACGACTATGAAATTCCTCCGGAAATCATCAAGCTCATCCCCAAGGAGGTCTGCGAGAAGCACGTCGTCGTGCCCGTCAACCGTGCCGGGCCCTCGATCATCATCGCCGTCTGCGATCCGTCGAACATCTTCGCTCTCGACGACATCAAATTCCTCACCGGTCTCAATGTCGAGGTCGTCGTCGCTTCCGAGACGTCGATCAAGAAGGCGATCGAGCTCCACTACCAAGAGTCGGTGCTCGACTACGACGACGTCTTCGACGGCTTCGACGAGGGCGAGATCGGCTTCGACAACTACGAGGAGGACGACGCCGACGTCTCCGACCTGGCGCGCCAGTCCGAAGAGGCGCCCGTCGTACGTCTGGTGAACATGATCCTCGTCGACGCGATCAAGCGGGGCTCGTCGGACATCCACCTCGAGCCCTATGAAAAGGTCTTCCGCGTTCGCTACCGCATCGACGGCGTGCTCCACGAGATCATGAAGCCGCCGATCAAGCTCAAGGCGGCGATCGTCTCGCGGATCAAGATCATGAGCGAGCTCGACATCGCCGAGCGTCGCCTGCCCCAGGACGGACGGATCAAGCTCAAGCTCGGTCGCGGCCGCGAGATGGACTTCCGCGTCTCGGTGCTACCGACGATGTTCGGCGAGAAAGTCGTCATGCGACTGTTGGACAAGAGCAACCTGCAGCTCGACATGACCAAGCTCGGCTTCGAAGCCGCCCCCCTCAAAGACTTCAAGTGGTCGATCAGCCAGCCCTACGGGATGGTGCTGGTCACGGGCCCGACGGGAAGCGGGAAGACGACGACGCTCTATTCGGCGCTCTCCGAGCTGAACAAGGTGACCGAGAACATCTCCACGGCGGAAGACCCGATCGAGTACAACCTCTACGGGATCAACCAGGTCCAGATGAACGACGCGATCGGCCTCAACTTCGCCGCCGCGCTGCGCTCGTTCCTCCGGCAGGACCCCGACATCATCATGGTCGGCGAGATCCGGGACTTCGAAACCGCCGAGATCGCGGTCAAGGCGGCGCTCACCGGCCACCTCGTGCTCTCGACGCTGCACACCAACGACGCCCCGTCGACGGTGCACCGCCTGCTCAACATGGGCGTCGAGCCGTTCCTCGTCACCGCCTCGGTCAACGCGATCCTCGCCCAGCGCCTCGCCCGGCGGGTGTGCAGCGACTGCAAGGAGCCCGACCCCGGCGTCAACGTGCAGCAGCTCATCGACCTCGGCATGAAGCCCGAGGACGCCAAGAACTGCACCGTGATGCGGGGCACCGGCTGCCGCACCTGCAACGACACCGGCATGAAGGGGCGCGTGGCGCTCTACGAGATCATGCCGATGACCGACGAGCTCAAGGACCTCGTGCTGCAGGGCGTCTCGTCGGTCGAGCTCAAGCGCGAGGCGATCAACCTCGGCATGAAGACGCTGCGCCAGACCGCGCTGAGCAAGCTCGCCGAGGGCATCACGACCGTGAAGGAGGTCGTGCGCTGCTCGGCCGCCGACTGACGCCGATCCGCCCTCCCCCGCGCGGCGAAACCAGAAAGCGCTCGAACAGGAACGCCAGCGCGGCGCCCGCCATCTGGGCAGCGATGAAGAACGTCACGCTCGAAGGCGCAATACCGGCAAAGGTATCGGAAAACTGCCTCGCCACCGTCACCGCCGGATTGGCGAAGGCGGTCGAGGCGGTAAACCAGTAAGCGGCTGTGATATAAAGGCCGACGACGGCCGGAACCGTGTCGGGTCTGCTTCTCAGCGCCATGAGGATCGCCAGCACGAGGCCGAACGCCGCAACCGCTTCCGACAGCCACTGCCCCGGCGAGGAACGCAGCTTCTCGCTGATCTGGAACACCGGCAGATCGAACATCGCGTTCGCCAGCAGCA
>JAGQJP010000759.1 GCA_020430585.1 Myxococcales bacterium
CAACACGACCAGCGCCGCAATTCCGTAAGCGAGGGCGAACTCCTTGCGTACGAAGGGGTCGTGTCGGTGGATCACGAACGCCGCGGTGCACATCGTGAAGAGGACGCTCGCGGCCGCACTGCGGGCGAGAAAACCGGCGGCGATGAAGAGCCCGCCAAAGAGCTCGGCCATCATCGCCAGGTTCGCCATGAGCAGTGGGAACGGAAAGCCCTTCTTCGCCAATCCCATTGCGATTGCCCCGGTCTTGGCGAGCTTGCCGTAGCCGTGGGCAAAGGCGATCAGTAGCCCGAACCAGAGCCGCAGCACCAACAAGCCGAGGTCGGCGCTCGCCGGGCTCGTGTGTGCGTGCCGTCGTAGCCAATCTTTGATATCCATCGGGAGAATCCTTTCGCTGTGCCCCTCGTCCGACACGTCAGAACCAGGGGGCGAGCATTCGCGCCATCGGATCGAGCGAGCCGACGCGCTTGTCCGAGAACCATTTGCGGCTGCGATCGAGGAGCGAGCGACCCCGCGTTCCGCCGAGCATCTGACCGCGTCGATATTGGGTCACCGTCGCGTGCAGCCCGAGCTGCAGCTTTCCGAAGGTTGTCTCCGCTGCGGACGCGGTCTTGAGTGCCTCGTCCTTGTTTCCGCGGAGCCAGAGGATACCGCTTTGGGTCAGCAATCCGAGGGCGCGCGCTCGTTCTCGGTTCTCGTTGGCGAGCGCACGCTGGCTGGACGCGGCCTCGGCGAGCCAGCGCTCGGTCTCGGCCTTCGTCTCGGGTTTGAATGCGTCTTCCTGCCCTTTTGCCCGCTGAGCCTGGGCCAGGGCGCAGCGTGCGCGCACGTCGTGGAGCTGGATGCGGTAGAACTGAATCCGCATCAAGCGGCTCTCCTCGACCTCGGTCCACTCCTGTTGCAGGCGTGCCCAGGCCTTTTCGCCGCGGTCGGCGTAGAGGTCGATCTCGCATTGGGCCGCCGTGGCCAGTGTGTGCGGAAGATAGCGAGTGCTTTCCCCCCAGCGCTCGAGGGCCGACTCGATTTCCCGGGCACCGCGTTCTGGCTGGTCGAGGCAGATCCAGTAGGTGTAGAACAGGCCACAGCGCATCATCGTCGAGGCGTAGAGATCGCCGCGCTCGTCCGCCTCGATCAGCTGCTGGGGCAGCGTCTGCAGCAGCTCGGACCAGTCGCCCGTGAAATAGCGACAGAGCAGACCGAAGTAGCGTGCGGTCGAGAGCTCCCAGGCGACGCCACTGCAGGTCTCGCTGAGCAGCTTCTCCGCGCGGGTGAGCTGGGTGATCCCATCGCCGAAACGATCGTCGAGGGTCGCGACGATGCCCTGCGCCAGCGCGACAAAGGCGTTCGCGTGAGGGTGCTTGACGGTTTCGGCGAGCTGCGTCGCTTTCTTCTCGAATTTCTCCGCCTTCGCGCGGCCGAGCAGCGAGCGATAGATCGCCTCGCTGCCGAAGGCGCGGGTGACTCGATAGGGCTCGCCCGCCTCGAGGGCGTAGCCCAGGTGCAGCCCTTGAAAATCGGCTCCCCGCAAGGGATCGATGAACATCAGGCCCGCGGCGAGAGACCAGCAGGTCTCGATCCGCGCCAAGCGTTCGGCGGGGACACGCATCTCGGCCTCGCGGGAGAACCAGCTGCCGCGCAACGCCTGCTTCACGTGGCGCCAGCGCATCGAGCTCTGCGCCGCCTTCGGCGTCTCGGCGAGTCGGATGCGAAACGCCTCGAGCACGCGCTGGAAGGTGGCGATCCCTTTTGCGGTGTGTCCCGAGAGGAGCAGCTGTTCGGCGGCCTGTCGCTGCAGGGTGAGTCGTTCATTGCCCGTCGCGCGAGCTGCCGCGGTGAGGAACGCCTGGGCGGCGTCAGCGCCACGCCCGGCGCGCACCTGCATGTCCGCCAATTTTCCGAGGAGGACACGCTGCTCGGTCGGCCCGAGGGTCGCGTGGTCGAGGGCCAGCTGATAGTAACGTGCGGCGCGGTGGAAGGCGAGGGCGGTCGCCGCCTGCTCGGCGACGTCGAGCACGAAGGGCAGCGCTTTGTCGGGGAGCTCCGCCTGCAGGTAGTGGCGCGCCACCGCCTCGGTGTCGCCTTTCTCGCTCTCGAGAAGCTCCGCCAGGCGCAGATGCAACTCGCGCCGGCGCTCGTTCGAGATTGAAGCGAGCACCACCGCGTCGATGCGCTCGTGGAACGTCTCGAGGGAATCGTGGGCTCGAGATCCTTCGCTGCGAACGAGTCGGTTGTTGCGCAGGAAGAGGAGCGTCTGCATCCCCCCGCTGCTCAGCCCGGCGATCGACTTGGCCTGACCCAGAGGCAGCGGCTGTGCGGCGACGGCGAGGGTCTCGAGCAGGCGTCTCGCGTCGTCGGGAACTTCCGAGAGGCGCTGGCGTAGCAGCTCGTCGAGCGTCAAGTTGAGGGTCACGCTGCGCGACGGATCGAGGGAGGTCTGCTCCTTTGCGTACTGCACCAGCTCGGTGATCAAGAGCGGGCTGCCCTCCGCTTCGTGGGCGATCGTCTCGGCGCGGTCCTGCATCGACGCCGACCGGGTGCCCAACAGCAGCGACGACAGATGCACAGCGTTCTCGTGGCTCAGCGGCGCGAGCTCGATCTCGAAGAGCCGCGCTTTGGGCACCTGGCGCGGCAGCGTCGGTAGAAACTCGCTGTTCGGGTCGACGCGGTAGGAGAAGACCACGAGGATCGGCGGCACGTCGGGGGGACGGAACAGCTCGGAGAGGAGCGCCGCGCTGTCGGCATCGCCCCATTGGAGATCGTCGATCACGAGCACCAGCGGCGCCAGACGCGCCAGACGACCGAGAAGCTGGCGCAGCGCGCGGAACGCCATACGCCGTGTCTCCAGCGGATCTCGGGCTTCGCGCTGGCTGCGAGCGGCCTTGCGAAAGAGGGGAATGCTTTCGAGCACCGGAAAGAGCATCGTCAGCGCGTCGAGGTTCGGCACGAGGAGCTGGCGGGTGATGCTTTCGAGTTGGCCCTGCACGAGGTTGCGCAAGTGATCGATCAGATTGTCCACGGCCTTGTAGGGCACGTTCTCTTGCTGCATGCAACGCCCGCTGACGAGCTGCGCGTTCGACACGCGGGTCAACAGATCGACGAAGTGATGGAGTAGAGCGGACTTTCCCAAGCCCGACGGCGCCGATAGATGCACGATCGTCGGCGTTCCGGACTGGGCGAACTGAAAGGCCCGCTGCAGGGTGCGCATCTCCTCCTTGCGGCCGACGAGGTGTAGATGCTCGGCGCGCACCGTCTCGCGCTGGATCGCCGACTCGTCACGGGAGCGGGCGATCGCCAGACGCTGGCGCACGTCGTAGCCCGAGGGGCGATCGTGGGGCTCGCGTTGCAAGAGCGCGTAGCAGAGCTCGTCGAGATCTCGGGGAATCCCCGGCACGAGCTCGCCGGGATAGACCGGATCGTCGCTCACTTTGCGCTGCAACACCTCGCGCACCGAGCCGACGAAGGGCAGCCGCCCCGTCAGCAGCTCGAAGAGGATCACCCCGACGGAGTACCAGTCGCTCGCCTCGCTGACGTTCTTTCCCATCGCCTGCTCGGGCGCCATGTATTCGGGTGTGCCGACGATGAATTTCTGGGTCCGCATCGCCTCGGCGTCCGCCTGCTCGACGACGAGGCCGAAATCGAGGATCACGACGCGGCTCTCCTGCGCCTCGACCAACACGTTCGAGGGTTTGAGGTCACGATGGAGCTTGCCCGCCTGATGCAGCGCGTCGACACCCTTGACCAGCTGTGCGAGGGCCTCGCGCAGTCGCACCTCGTCGACCCGCATCTGACGATCGAGCGGTGCCAGGCTCGACCACCCGCCCTCTTCGGCGCGCATCAGCTCGGAGGTGCGCACGTCGACGGTCGGCGCCGCGGAGTCGACCTCATCGGCGATCTCCGCCAGATCGCTGCGCAGAAAGTCGTAGAAATCGGTGCCCCGCACGAGCTCCATCGTGAAGAACCACATCCCGTCGTCGCACATCAGCTCGTAGAGGCGAACCAGGTTGGGGTGCAGCACGTTCGCCAGAGAGCGGAACTCCTGTTTGAGGTGCAAGATCGTCTGGGGATCGGCGTTGCGCAACGCCTTGAGGGCGACGCGCATGTCCTGCTCGCGATCGTGGGCTTGGTAGACGACTCCGAACGCCCCGGTTCCGAGCTCCGATTCCAGGACGAAGCGTCCGCTGGCGATCGTCGAACCGATCGTTTCCATCGATTTCCTTGTCAATTCGTCGACTCGTGGGCGCAGTGCTACATTTTTGCACACCTCAGGGGGTGATGTCCATCGAACCCCACACACGACGGTGATTGACAGCGCAGCATTGGATTTATACTGTATAGCAAACAGGAGGGCGGGCGATGGACTTTCGACTGACCGAAGAACAACAGATGATCCGCGACGCGGCGCTCAAATTCGGAGCGCGCTGGACGGACAAGGCCGAATCCCTGCGGCAGCACACGCTGACCAAGGGCGAGGTGCCCAAAGAGTATTGGCAAGAGTTTTGCGAGAACGGCTTCATGGGCGCTCTGATCCCCGAGCAATATGGCGGCTCGGGGCTCGGTCTGACGGCGATGACCCTGATCCTCGAGGCGGTCTCGAGTCACAATCTCGCCAACGCTCTGATGATGCTGACGGCGATGGACGCGCTCTGCATTCTCAAGGCTGGCCCCGAGCCTCTTCGCCAGCGCTACTTGCCGAAGATCTGCGCCGGCGAGATCAAGCTCGCCTTCGCGATCACCGAGCCCGACGCGGGCTCGAACGCCTTCCGCATGCGCACCGTCGCGCGGCGCGAGGGCGACAAGCTGATCCTCAACGGCTCGAAGACCTTCATCACGGCGGTCGACGTCGTCGAGCGCGTGCTCGTCGTCGCCCGCTCGATGCGCTACGAAGAGCTCAAGGCGCAGGGCTTGCCGAAGGTCTATGGTTTCAACCTACTGCTCGTCGATCCCAAGGCCCCAGGCTTCACGATGCAGGAGATGCCGACCGAGGGGATCGAAGGCTTCCGCCAGTGGACGCTCTTCTTCGACAACGTCGAGGTCCCGCTCGACGAGCTGATCGGCCAGGAGCACCAGGGCGCGATGGCGATGTTCAACGTGCTCAACGCCGAGCGGACGCTCGCCGCGGCGCTCTCGTTGGGCGAGTCGGAGTGGCTGCTCAAGCGCTCGGTCGAGTACGCCAAACAGCGCGTCGTCTTCGGCGACAAGCCGATCGGCGCCTACCAGGCGATCCAGCATCCCCTGGCCGAGATTCGCGCCGAGCTCGAGGCGGCGCGGTTGGTCACCTACAAGGCGGCGACCCTCTTCGACCAGAACGCCAATCCGCAGCAGATCGTGCCCTTCGCCAACATGGCCAAGCTGCTCTCGGGCGAGCTCGGGATCAAGGCCGCCGACCGCGCGATTCAGACGCACGGTGGCAACGGGTTCAGTCGCGAATTCGGCCTGATTCAAGCCTGGGTCAACGCGCGGCTGGTGCGCACCGCGCCGATCTCCAAAGAGATGATCCTCAACTTCATCGGTGAGCACGTCCTCGGCCTACCCCGCAGCTACTGATCAGCCTCGACGGGCCAACCGCCCAGTGAGGGCTCCCCGCGAGGGCCCTGCGGTACCGCGACCGAGCAGTCTCAGCGTCCTGGCAGCGCCAGCACGAGCCCGGGAAAGCCCGAGCGAGAGACGACGTTGACGCGGAGCGGATGAGGTCCAGCCGGGAGGCTCGAGAGGGCGACGCGGAACTCCCAGGTGGCGTATCCGCGCATGCGCCCGCCCACGCCGCGCGAGATCCGCAGCTCGGTCTCCAACGAGCGGTCGTCGAGGGGCTCGCCACCGACCACGCAGCTCGTCCAGCCCTCACCATCGCGCATTTCGACGCAGATCGCCGGGCCGCCGGAGAAGATCGGAAGGTACTCGCGGTCCATCCGCCAGCGGCAGACGAGCCAGTTCTTCTTGATCTCGACGCGCGGTCGCGGCTCCACCGGATTGACGCCCGCCTCTTGCTGGGCGAAGCGCTCTCGCGGTTTCCCGCCGACCG
The DNA here is from genome assembly GCA_020430585.1 of Myxococcales bacterium. Taxonomy (GTDB): domain Bacteria; phylum Myxococcota_A; class UBA9042; order JAGQJP01; family JAGQJP01; genus JAGQJP01. The sequence continues at coordinate 6,017 of JAGQJP010000759.1, forward strand.
CGAATTCGATGTTGCGCGAGGCCGGCGGGCGATTCGGCGGGGCGCTGAGTAGCTCTTCGTAGCGCGCGATGACATGGGTTGCGGCGAAGCGGCCGAAGAGCATCGAGGCACCCTCGTAGCGTTGGAGCATGTACTCCTGCGGCGTCGTGAAGTAGCCGACGTAGTCACCAGCGTACCCCACGGGCACGACCTGTTTGACGCCCATCAGCGTCTTGAGCGCTTGCTCGAGACGAAAGCCGACCACGACGGTCGGTTCTCCGGGCCAGCTGCACAAGAGCGTCGAGCCGAATCGCAGCGCCAGAAGCGGCCAGGTGGTCGAAGGCTCGAGCTTGCGATATTGGGCGTACAGCCGCTGCAGCGCGCCGAAGGCGGGATCTTTTGGGTGCTGCGGGTGGCTGCGAGGAAAGTAGCTCGAGGTTTGTCCCGGGCGGCCGAAGGGCGTGTAGTAGAAGATGCTGTGGCCGTCCTCGGCGCCGCCGAGCGCCGGTTTGCCGAAGGCCCAGAGCTTGGCCAGGCGCGTGTCGGCACGTCCGTTGACGGTCCGCTCGCTGACGTCGATCTCGCCGAACCAGGTCGCGATCTCGAAGGAACCCGCGGACTCGACAGCGGGGACTAGCGCCCGGGCGATCGCCTGGCCGACCTGGCAGCCGACGAAGCGCGCGAGATCGAGCCCCTGCGCCATTCCGGCGTGCAGCGCGTTGACGTCGCCCGCCGTCGTTGTCGCCAGCGCCAGCGTCGAACCGTCGGTGAAGCTGCCCCCGCTCTGGCGGGCTTCACGCAGCGCGAAGCCGACCCAGTCCGAGCTGTAGAGATCGTAGTGTTTTCCGAGCGTCGTCGGGTGGCAGCCGAAGAACGAGAGGGCGCCGACCAAGCGGCGCTGCCCGTCGAGCAGAACCAGCGCCCGCAGACGGGGATCGATCGCTCGCTGCGTCGGAGTCAGGTTCGACGGGGCACCGAAACCCGGCCACCCGGGATGATCCCACTGCAACGCCTCGGGATTGGTGTGGAACGCGTCGAGGCTTGCGTTGCGAGAGACGCCGAAGAGCGTTGTCTGTCCGTAGCCCAGCGAGCCCGGGACCAGCGCCTCGACGGCGTCGGTGATCGCCTGCGAGATGCGCTCGGCGAGCCAATCACAGAGCGCCAGATCGATGCCGGGGCGCTTCTGGGCGAGAGCGTCGTACAGCGTGTTGCCGTAGAAGTTGCCCGGTCCGTGATGGGTGTGCGTTCCACAGAGGAGCAGTCGGTCGACTCCGATGCCGACGCTCGGGCCGACGCGAGCGGCGACCTTCTCGACGAGGAATCGCGAGGCTGACATCATGTCCAGCACGACGATCGCCGCGCGATGGCCCGCCGCGTCCTCGAGCACGAAGGCGCGGGCGAAGAGCCTCGCGTGGACACCCTGCGCGAGGGAACCCGTCGACGAGTAGCCGGCAAGGGGCAGCGCCAAGTGCGGCGTGATGTCCGCCGCTGCCGCTCCGACGAAACATTCGCCCCGTGGGGGTAGCGTTCGCGTCTCCGCGCGAAAAAGGGTGATCGGCGCTTGACTCATCCCATACCTCGCGTCGCCTTTAGTGATCGAAGCGGATACAAATCGTACCGTACGGCCGAGCCACGCTGTTCTCGGAGTTCGTCAGATCGCCCTCGCTGACATACGCGCCGACGGCGCCGAGCGACTCGTCGTGGCGAAAGGCGCGCAGGGCGAAGCGAATCTGGTTTCCGGCAAAGAACGGCTTGCGATACGCGATCTCGACGAACGTCGGGAGCAACCCCGTCTCGAAGTTCATCTCCGCCAATCGACGCAGCACCGACTCTTCGAAGAGGCGGACGTAGACCAGCGAGTTGACGTGACGATTGTAATCGGTGTGCTGGAGCCCGAACGTCGTCGGCACGGTGTCGAGATTCAGCTGTGGCTCGAGGGGGTGCGCCCCCGCGGGAAGCGCGGCGACTTCGTGATTCGGTCGAAAATCGTGGACCGCCTCGGGGATCGACGGCAACGCGGGAAGGCCGTCGAAGCTCGTCACCCGACGCTGCTCGGGGGGCGCGAAGGGTCGAGTGAAGATGTGCTCGGCGAAGATGCGGCCGAGCCGCGGCCAATTGGCGTCCGCCGCGCGGGGTCGGGCGACCGATTCGTCGGCTAGCAGATCGACCCACATGTTGATGAAGAGGCGCTTGGCACCACCCTCGCCGTCGGGCTCGTGGGCCAGTTGAAAGCAGCCGCGCCCCCGGAGTCGATCGCGTGGCGTGATCGGCCCACCGCCCATCTGCGCAGCGAAACGGCTGAGGATCGGGATCACACCGTGGCTGCGAAGCTCGCGCGTCGAGAGGTTGCTCTCGAACAGACGGCGCCACATCAGCTCGCCGATCGCGTTCGGAAGCGCGGGAAAGAGGAGCCGGCCATCTTGACTGATGTCCTCGAATTGCAAATGGATTTCGCCTTCGGATCGCTGTGACGGGTCGACGTCCGGCGGCGGCGGCACGAAAAATGGGGGCTTCACGCAAGGGCTCCTCGGTTGGTCCGCCGGGTCGGGGCGGAGGGGGCGCGACGGGGTCACGCTCACGGCACGGGCGATCCTATCGTGCTTTTCGACGAGGGTCAACGCCGGTGGTTCGCGCACCCGGCGTCGGCACGCTTGGACGGTAGACCACGCGCTCAGTCGTCGCGCTCGGATAATAGTGCGCGAGCAGCCACGCAAGGGGACGCCCGTCGAGGGCGAAGTGCAGGCTGCCCCACTGGCACATCCCCCTGAAGTGCGAGCTTCCCGCGAAGGCGTGGTCGCGACAGCGGCGGTGGCATTCGATCCGACGGTTGCCGAGGAGCGAGCGCGTTCCGCGGCTGTGGCACGACGCGCTATATTCGGCGTAGAGCAGCCGACCGCGGCGATCGACGAGGACACGTCCGGCGGTCGAGAGCACCGCCCGGTCGACCGCGGGGTGTCGGCGATCGTCGTACGCTTGGTCGCGCGGTGTGTCGGTGAGGTCGAAGCCGTTTCGCTTTCGGTCGTACTTGTCCACGAGCACGGCGTACAGGGCGTAGCTCCGTGCCGCGATCGCCTGAAGCTTCCAGGCCTCGGCAACTCGGGCGAGGGACGCGCCGTCGATCCGACCGTTCGACCCGGCGAAGCGCAGGAACACCCCCTCTTCGGCCAAAACGACGCCGCGCAGATAGCGCTCGAGGGTCAGCTCCTGGATGCACAGACCGTTGTACTGGTCGACGCAGAAACCGCGTTGATAGGCGAGCTTGGCTCGCAACACGCGGATCGTCGCGGGAGCGTGTCGTCTGTCGAAGGCGAGGGGAGCGAAGGCGATCCGCCGCGTTCTGGGCCTCATCGGTCGCCTCCGCTCGCGCAGATAGAAACCGACGGCCGCTGCGGCGATCAGCATCCCGATCACGATCCCGATCGGTCCCAGCTGTCCGAGCTGACCGAACCAGCGCCGAACACGCTTCATCGAGTCCGATCGCTCGGCGGGGAGACGGAGTAGATCGTATTGCCGACGAATCCGTGGCTCCGCAAGCGCTCGACGAGTCGCTCGACGTCGCGCGGCGCGAGCTTCGGGTTACCCTCGATCAACAGATCGCCGCCGAGATACTGCAACTGCTTGAGCGCGTCGATCGAGCTCAGGCTGGCGTTGGCCGCGATCCGCAGATCGCCCTCCAGATGGCGCAACGCTTCGAGACCGCGCAACGTTCCGACGGCGCTGGGACCGACGATGTCGAGGTGGCCCGCGATGGTCTGTAGGTTGTGTAGCCCTCGCAGGCAGCGGAGCTTCCCGTTGCCCCGGATCCGCAAGCTCCCCTGAAGGCGTCGCAGACCCGAGAGGCCGTCGAAGGTTTCGAGGTCGCGGTTGGCTTCGATCCAGATCGGGCCGCCGATCTGCGAGAGGTGGTCGAGGCCGTCGAGGTGCAACAGCCCTTTCGTGCGACGGATACTCAGCGAACCGAGAGCGCTCAGATTGCGCAGCGGTTGCAGCGCGCTCTGGGAAAGCGTCGCGTCCTCGATCGCGAGACGTCCGACGACGCAGCCGAGGTCCTCGGCGCGGGCGAGATCATCCGACGACCCGCAATACAGCGGTCCCACATGGGTGCGCAGCGCGCTGGTGGCGAGCAGGTCCTCGGAATAGCAGACGAAGACGGGCTGATTGTCGGGCAGCTCGCCCTCGCGATGGGCGAAGAGCCGCTCGCGAACGATGCGCATCGCTGGCCGCGGAATGATGCCGATCATCGCCTGCGGGCCGCTCTCGGCGAAATGGACGAACTCGAAAGAGCTCTGGCGCAGCTGGGCGAAGGCGCGTAGCGCCGCCATCAGCAGCGGAAGGTCGGCTCGCACCTTGTCGTTCGGAGCGGGCGGGTCGGTGTATAGCGCCTGGCAAACGTCACCGCTGCGTCGCAACATCAGCCCGACGAGCACGCCGCGTTGCCAGTGCTCCTTGACCGCGGGCGGCTCGAGCTTGATGCGCCGCAAGAGCAGCTTGACGAGTCGCGCGTGCGTCCCGTCGAGGTGGAAGGACTTCTCGGTGTCGAAGCGCACCAGCCAGCCGCGGGCAGCGAGTCGCTTGAGCGAGTCGGGCAGCTCCGAAACGAGCAGACTCTGCGAGTGCTCGTCGAGATCGGCCGAGTGTCGGGGCGGATGCCCGAGCTGGGAGAGCAGCCGATCGATTTCCTCGGCGCGACGTTGCTCGTCCTGGTCCGGTCCCCACCATGTGCGAATGCGTTTCCAGATCATCGCCGTCTAGGATAGCGGAAAACCGCGTCGAGGCAAACTTCCGGGCTCATCGAAACGTCTGCCAGCGTTCGAACCAATCGCGAGCGAGGACCGGAGCGCGAGCGGCAAAGAGCGCGTCAGCCAGGCGGGACGCCGATGTGAGGCTCGAGCTCGGCGTCGTCGGGGATCGATCCTCCACCGCCGGCGTTCGATCCTCCGCCGCTAGCGCTTGCTTTGGCGCATCATCGCAAACAGGGCTCTCCAGGGCTCGCAGGGTCTCTGCGGGTTCGACGACGAAGCGGGCGTGCGCATCTGCGGCCCGCAGCTCGAGGGTTGCGCCGTCGAAGACGACCTGCGACGGGGCGACGAGGGCGGCGACACGGTCGATGCGCCAACAGACCGCTGTCTGGGCCGCCAGTCCGTCGAGGGCGGTCTGCCAGAGCTCGGCGTGGTCCGCAGGGAGGGCGGGGATCGCTGGCGTCTGCTGGAGGGCCAGGTTGCGTCGGAGCTCACCAAATATGAGCTGAGCGGCCCGCTCGCCACCGTCGTCCAGGCGGAAGCGCAGATCGACGACCACCTGGTTCGGGGCGAGTCGAATGCCCGCCAGCTGTGGGGCGGCGATGCGCCAGCGCGGGCTGAGCTCGAGCAGTCGGAAGAGGCGCCGAACCAAGAATCGCTCGAGCGCCTCCTCTACGTGCCGCAGCGCTTCCCGCGGACGCGAATGCTCCGAGACGTCGGCGCCGCTGCGATGTCGGAGCTTGGAGTACTGCTTGGGAATCGTCCCCGAGTGAAAACCCGGGACCAACAGACGAGTCATCGTCTCGCCGTGGTCGCCGAAGGCTACGGGCTCGAGCTCGCGGTGGCGATTGGCGCTGTAGAGCTTCCAGTTCTCTTTGAGCTCCCAGACGAGGAAGCCGAAGACGCCCGGTAGCAGGAGGATCGTCGTGGCCGCGATCGTCTGCGAGAGAAAGGGCCCGAGCGGTGCTAGCGGCTTTTGTAGCAGGCGCGTGAGGGTGATCGTGAAGGGCAGCACCATCTTGTGCGAAACCGTCACGACGGGGAAGTGCTTGATCGGATTGACCTGCGGCTCGATCAACAGGTTGATGTAGACGCGTACCAGATAGGTCGCGAAAAACCAGACGACGCCGAGGACGGCCTTCACGGGCAGCATCGCGGGATGCTCGCTGCGGCGAAAGCGCAACCAGATGTCGACGCGGTAGAGCCAGCGCTCGAGACCGTTGAGCAGGCGCTCGAAGAGCTGGAGCACGAAGCCGACCAATCCGGGCAGCAGACGATAGCGGAGAAAGCGCCACTGGCGAGCGATCGAATCGGCGGCGCGCTCGCGTAGCTCGATCCCGATCGGCGAGTTGATCAGCCGCTCGAACGTGAGAAAGCTGACGACAGAGGCGAGGACGATCGCCGTGGGGCTCATCCGCGCGCTGAGCACGAGCAGCGTCGCCGGTCCTGCACCGACAAGAGCAGGAATCGCGACGTGACGCCCGATCATGCGGATGAAGGGGAGCGAAAGGAAGCGGATCACCGCCGGGTGTCGCGCGATGCGCAGGGGCAGGTCGATCAGTACCGTCCGCAAGGCGCGGCCGATCGCGCGCACGACGAGCAGCGCTCCGTGACGAAATCCTTCGCTGTGCATCAACCCGAAGACGAAGAGGGTCGCGGCCAAGAGCGTCGCTGCGTGGGTCAGCACGATCTTGTGGCCGACGAAGGGCCGGATGATCAGATTCGCCAGATACTGACTGAACTCGACGATCACGAAGGCCCCAGCGAGGGGCAGGACGGCGTAGCGCGTGAGGAGGCGACCGGGGACGGTGGCGAAGAAGAGGGAGCTGACCCGTTGCAGCAGGCGCAGATAGAACTCGCCTCGTCGATAGAGCCCGGGCATCGCCCGAGTCAGCTCGCGATCGAGGCGCAACAGCGCATCTCCCCGCATGAGCTCGAGGGGCGAACGGAGGTCGTCGAGCTTGAGCAGATTTCGCGAAAGGGCGTCGCGCAAGCGCGACAGCGAGAAGAAGCCGCGTCGTCGCACTTCGTCGAGGAGCTCCGAGACGAGGGCGTCGCGTGCGGCGGTCTCGGCGATCGAGCTCGGCCCCAGGGAGACCGCATCGAAGGCGCGATCGAGCACGGGGCGCACCGTTTCGTCGAGGCGCCGCTCGAGGGCGCGGGCGAGTGCACCTACGGAGCGGCGGAGTGAGGCGGCCACGCGTCCGGGGATCGCCGTGCGGGGCAGTTTCTTCAGCGCGGCGTCGACGTGCCGCAGCGGACGCAGCACCGCCTGGTGCGGAAGCTCGCGGCGCATCGGGCGGCGGCCGAGGCTGATCGCCCAGTCGACGACGTCGACGCGGATCTCGCGCTCTCGGGCGTCGAGGAGCGCCCGCTGAAGGTCGTAGAGCACGCGTTCTTCCGCCCGGAAACGGCCGCGACTGTGGGTCACGAGCACGCGAAGGTCCTCGGTCCAACGCTGCCTCTCCTGTTCGCGCTGATCCGCTGCGACTCGGCCGAGCTCGAGCAGACCGTCGGCGAGCCAGCCGATCGCCCGGGAGAACAGATCTGGAGCGGTGCGGTGAGCCGCGATCGCTGCGCCGACGTAGTTTCCCCGCTGAAGACGCGCCTGGGCCCGAGCGCCGCGGGCCGGCGCCTCTGTCTGTCGCTCGGGTGATGCGCTGGGAGCGTGCAGGGCGCCCCGAGCAGCTGGGGCGGCATCGTGCGCAGCGCCAACCTGGGGCGTCGACGGCGCGGGATTTCGCGACTCGGAGGGCACCTCGCTCTCGAAGGCGGACGCGTCGACCCCTAGCGCCGCGAGCTGTTGCTCACTCGCTGCGCGGAAGGCCGCGATCGGTGCGCCGAACCAGCCCTCGAGGAGAGCCGCATCGAGTTCAAGCTCGGGAAACCACGTTGACAGCTTCGCCTGATCGAAGAGCATCAGCTCGGCGTACCGACAGAGAAATGTTTCGGCGATCTGCCTGTCGCTCGAGCGGCTCGTGGCGTAGCCGCTGTCCCGCAGGACCTCCTTTACGCACTCCCAGTCGAAGGGACCAAGGGTCTCACGCAGCGACTCGCAGGTCGCCGCGTCGAGCGATCTCTGCATCGCATCGCGACGCAGCGCTCGTCGCAGCGCCTCGACCGTCAGGCGGCGCCGATAGTACGTCGCTTCGTCGCGGGAGTCGCTCGTGGCCCGCGCATCTTCGAATCGGACGATGAGCGAGACCGGGTCGCCCATCGCCTTCTGTCGCTGTTCGTGGGGCAACAGGCGGGTTGCGACGTCGGAACGACGGAATGTGAACGAGAGAAACCGCGGTTGCGGGGCGGCGATTCGGCGGTCCGCGGCGCGCAGAATACGCAGCAGCACGCGACGCGAAACGATCAACACCCCCGGGTCGCGCTCTTCGAGACGCGCCGCGAGAGACCGATCGTCCCCTGGGGTCCGCCGGGCGTCGTCCCGTTCGGCCGGCTCGGTTTCGTGCCGCTGCCCTCCGCTTGGTCCCGTCAGAGGAGGCGTCTCGCCCACTTCAGCTTGCTCTCGGTGTAAGGAGGATAACGCAACGCGACGTCGATCCACGTCGCCTTCTCGAGCACGCTCTTGCGGTGGCTGAAGGTCTCGAAGCTCGAGCGCCCGTGGTAGGCCCCCATCCCGCTCGCGCCGACACCGCCGAAGGGCAGCTCGGGCACCGCGAGGTGGGCGACGGCGTCGTTGATACACATTCCGCCGGCAGAGGTCTCCTCGACGACACGTCGCTGGCTCAGCTTGTCGGCGGAGAAGATGTAGAGCGCCAGGGGCTTCGGTCGCTCGTTGATAAAGTCGATCGCCGCGTCGAGACCCGGCGTCGGCACGATCGGCAAGATCGGCCCGAAGATCTCGTCGCGCATCAACGGCCGCTCGAGGTCGGGATGGCGCACGATCGTCGGCGCGATGTAGCGCTCGGTCTCGGTGTGTTGCCCGCCAACGGCGATCTCACCGTCAGGGAGCAGGGCGACGAGTCGGCCGAAGTGGCGCTCGTTGACGATTCGCCCATAGTCCGGGCTCATCCGTGGATCGGGGCCGTAGAACTCGCGGAGCGTGCTCGCCAGCTTGTCGACGAGGGGCAGCTCGAGGCTCTCGTCGACGAGCACATAGTCCGGCGCCACGCACGTCTGTCCGGCGTTGAGATACTTGCCCCAGGCGATTCGGCGCGCCGCCGTGTCGAGGTCCACGGCCTTGTCGACGATGCAGGGGCTTTTCCCCCCGAGCTCGAGCGTCACAGGGGTCAGATGCTTGGCGGCTGCGGTCATCACGATCCGTCCGACATGGCCGCCACCCGTATAGAAGATGTGGTCGAAGCGCTGCTCGAGCAAGAGGGTCGTCTCGTCCACGCCGCCCTCGACGACAGCGACAGCGTCGCGGTCGACGTAGAGGGGCAGCAGGCGAGCGATCGCCGCCGAGGTGTGCGGTGTGACCTCCGAGGGCTTGAGCACGGCGCAATTGCCAGCAGCGAGCGCACCGATCAGCGGCGCGATGACGAGCTGCAACGGATAGTTCCAGGGGCCGATCACCAACACCACGCCGAGTGGCTCTCGCACGACGTAGCAGCTGCCGGGCTGCTGCACGAGCGGCGTGCGCAACGGCTCTGGGGCGACCCAACTGTCCAGGTGCGCAAGGGTATGCTCGATCTCGAGATTGAGGATCCCGCACTCCGACGCCCAGGCCTCGAAATAGGGCTTGCCGAGGTCGGCGTTCAGCGCGGCGATCAGCTCGTCCTGTCGCTCGTCGATCATTCGCTGGACGCGCAGCAGCTGCGCCCGCCGCCAGCCGAGATCGCGGGTTCGGCCGCTTTTGAAGGTCGCGCGTAGGCGCTCGATCAGCGAGACGATCGGCTCGGGATTCATTCGTCGCTCCTTTCTCCTCGACGCGGATCGGCTCGGGCGGCGCAAAACGGCCGTCCGCCGGGTTCCGGGCGTGGGATCAGAGATACCGTCTCGGCGCCGTCGAGGCAACAAAAATCCGCGGGCTGCGGGCGTCGAATCGGCGACGGCTTGTCGCCAGGGCCGCTTTTGCGTATGCTTCCCCTCATGGAGAGAAAACCCCAGGCCTACGAGTTGAATCAGGAGTTCGAAGCCGCGACCTACTCGCAGTGGCGCGCCCTCGTCGAGTCCGAGTTGAAGGGTGCGGACTTCGAAGCACGCTATCACGCGCGGCGCACCGATGGATTGACGATCGAGCCGCTCTACTCTGCGGATCACCGTCGGGCGCTCGATGTCGAGGGTACGCCCGGCGCGTTTCCCTTTCTGCGAGGGTCCGCGCCAACGGCCGGATGGACGATCTGCGCCGCGTACGACGGTCGTGGAGGCAGCGGACGCGACGAGGCGCTCGCCAATGAGATCGCCGCGGACCTCGACCGCGGCAGCGGTGCGATCTGGCTCATGGACCGACCCTCCGCCGGCGGGCAGCCGATCGACGTCCCCGCGCTCCTCGCTCGGTTCTCGGACGCCGCTCTGACGGTATTCGTCGAATCGCCCGCGAACGGTGGTCCGAGCACCGACGCCTTGCGATCGGCTCTCAGTGGCCAGAACCGCGCGCCGGATGCACCATCGGGAGGGGCCTCGTGCGATCCCTACTCCGAGACCCTCACGCTGGGTCCCGAGTCCCTCGACACCCGGCTGGACGAGGCTGTGCAGGCCGTTGCAGCTGCGCGTGACCGACCTCGTTGGTCGCCGGTGGTTCTCAGCTCGCTCCCCTATTTCGACGCCGAGGCGACGGCCGTCGGTGAGATCGCCTACCTCGCGGCGTCGCTCGTCGATCTGTTGCGTCGCGTCGACGCGGCCGGGGGAGATGCCGAGGCCCTCGCCCGAAAGCTGGTCGTCCGCGTCGCCGCGGGCGATGAGGTCTATCTCGAGATCGCCAAGATTCGCGCACTACGCGTGATCTGGGCGCGGGTGCTCGAGCTCTGTGGCTGGGCCGCCGAGAGCGCCCCGCAGCTCCATCTGGTGGGCGGGAGGCGCAGTCTCACGCGGATCGCCCCCCACGTCAACCTGTTGCGCCAGACGAGCGTCGCCTTCATCGGCGCGACCGCCGGGGCGAGGTGGATCACGACGATACCTTTTGACGCCGCGATCGGGCGCCCCGACGCGTTCTCCCGACGAATGGCGCTCAACACCCAGCTGATCCTGCGCGACGAGTCGCATCTGGACAAGGTCGCCGACCCTGCGGGAGGGAGCTACTACATCGAAAGCTTGACCCGATCCCTCGCCGAGGCCGCCTGGCGCGAGCTACAGGCCCTCGAGGGAGGGGGCGGTATCGCTGTCGCTCTCGCCGATCGCTCCATCCAGCGGGCGATCGCCGAACACCGCCAAGCCGTGGCCAACGAGATCGCGAAGCGCCGGATTCCCCTCGTCGGGGTGAGCGAGTTTCCGCAGATCGACGAGCCGCCGTATCGCGCCGCCACATTCGGCGCGGAGGAGGGGGACCCGCACGAAGGAGACGTCTCGCCCAGACGGGCTGCCCCCTTCGAGGCATTCCGCGCCCGCAGCGATGCGCATCTCATGGCAAAGGGACGGCGGCCGACCGTTCTGATCGCTAATCTCGGGCCGATTCCGAGTCACAAAGCGCGCAGCACCTTCGCGGAAAACGTCTTCTGGGCCGGCGGGTTCGCTACGGTCCAGAACGATGGCTTCGCCGACGACGCGGCGCTGATCGCGGCGTTCCGCGAGGTCGAGCCGGACGGTGCCGTGCTCTGTAGCTCGGATGCGATCTACGCCGAACGCGCGGTCTCAGCGGCTCGCGCGCTTCGACAGGTGGGCGCTGGCTTCATCGCCTTCGCCGGACGACCCGGCGCACTAGAGGCCGAGCTGAGGGCGGTGCCCGTGGACGCCTTCCTCTTTTTGGGGTGCGACGTCGTCGCCACCCTAACCGAGCTTCTCGAACTGGCGGGGGTGGCGCGATGAAACCGGTCGATTTCTCACGTGCGCCACTTTTCGACGGGGTCGCCGGCCTCCAGGCGGACGACTGGGCCGAGCGCGCACGGGCGGCGGGGGTCGATCCCGACAATCGCTTTCTGACCGCCGAGCAGATCCCGCTGCACGGCGCGTATTTCGCCTCCGACCTCGCTGGAGAGCCCTACCGCCAGACGATGCCTGGATTGCCGCCGTTTCTGCGCGGCCCCTACTCGACGATGTACGCCGCCCGCCCGTGGACGATTCGCCAGTACGCGGGCTTCTCGACGGCCGAGGCGTCCAACGCGTTCTATCGTCGCAACCTCGCCGCCGG
>JAGQJP010000760.1 GCA_020430585.1 Myxococcales bacterium
CACGACGGAATCCCAGATCACCTCGACAAGTGTCCCAACGAGCCTGAGACGATCAACGGATTCCAGGACGACGATGGCTGCCCCGACGTCGGCCCGGGACCGCGCGTGGTCATCTCGGGCAATCAGATCGTGATCAAGGACAAGGTGTACTTCGACACCGGCTCGGATGCCCTCAAGCCGACGTCGCACTCGATCCTCGACCAGGTGGCCCAGATTCTGCGCGCCAATCCACAGATGTTGAGCGTTCTCGTCGAGGGGCACACCGACAATCAGGGTGACCTCGAGATGAACGTCGACCTCTCGCAACGTCGGGCGCAGCGCGTGATGGCCTATCTGATCGACAAGGGCGTCGAGCGCAAACGATTGAAAGCGAAGGGATTCGGACCGAAGATCCCCGTCGCCGACAACAAGGATCGCGAAGGACGGGCGCAAAACCGTCGCGTCGCCTTCAAGATTCTCGTGCTCTACAAGGCGCCGCCGAAGCTGAAGGCGCCGCCGAAGCCGAAGGCGCCGCCGAAGCTGAAGGCGCCGCCGAAGCCGAAGGCGCCGCCGAACTCCTCCGGGCGTCTGGGAGGTGCACGATGATGCGACGCCTGATCATCCGCGTTCTCGTCGGATTCGCCATCGCCGCGGCGGGCGTGCCCGCGGCCTCGGCCAAGCTGCGAAGCTACGTCGTCAAGCGCGGCGACACCTGCTGGAACATCGCCGCGCGCTTTTTCGGCGATCCGAAGCACTACGACATCATCCACAAATACAACCAACTCGGGCCGCTGCCCCACATCCTGACGATCGGCTCGGTCCTGCGGCTGCCGCTCTCGACGAACACCGCCGACGCGCAAATCGAGTGGCTCAGACGCGAGGTCAAGGCGAAGTCGCCGACGAACGTCGACTGGTTCAACGCCCGGCCGCGGATGAACCTCTGGCGGCTCTACAAGGTCTCGACGGGCTCGGGCTCGACGGCGGGGATCCGCTTCGAGGATGATGCGTTGCTCAAGATGCGGGCGGGCACACTGGTCGTGATCTACGGCGGCGTCGGCGGCAAGACCAAGAGCGAGCGGCTGCAGAAGCGCTCGATCGTCCTCGAGAAGGGGACGCTCCGCGGCGGGCTCAACGAGTTCTACAAGCAGGCCGGGCTCAAGGTCACGACGCCCTCGAGCGAAGTGATCATCAAGTCGAAGGAGACGCAGGTCGAGGTCGACAAGCAGCAGCGCTCGATCGTCAGCGTCTTCGACGGCGAGGCGCTGGTCAAGGCGAAGAACAAGCTGATCAAGGTGCTCAAGGACTACGGCACGATCGTCGAGAAGAACAAGGCACCCGAGAAGCCGCGGCCGCTGCCGCGAGCGCCGAAGTGGGCGGCCAAAGTGCGGGAGGTCGTGCTTCTGGCGCCGACACCGCACAGCGCCGACTTCGTCGCCAGCTGGCTCCCCGTGGGCAAGGCGGCGCGCTATCGCGTCGAGCTGGCGAGCAACAAGCGCTTCCGCGAGCCGATCGTCGACGCCGTCGTCGGCCGCGGGATCACCCGGCTCAAGGTCGAGAAGCTGCCGCCGGGGACCTATTTCGCCCGCGTCGCCACCGTCGGTCAGCGGCGTCTGCACAGCCGACCCTCGAAGCTGTTGCGGGTCCGGGTCCTCGCCGTCAAGACGAGTCGCCTGTTCCGACGCACCGCGGCGAATCGCTACGAGGTCTCGGGGATGGTACGGATCTTCCCGCCGAGCGGGGCGACGGTGATCGCCGCCCTCGACGATCAAGCGCCCGCTCCGTTTCGCGCGCCGTTGCGCCTCTACGAGCCGAAGGACTACCGCATCGCGGTGCGCGACGCCAAGGGCGCCGAGGTGACGTCGATCTCCGTCCGTGTCCACGCCGTCCGCGCGACCGTGCGCCTCGCCGCACCATCGGTCACCGAAGGGCAGCTGGCGACGCTGATCGTCGAGCTGAAAGACGACGCCAATCGCCCAGCGCTGCTACCCGAGCTGCGACTCGTGCGCTACCCGGGCGGCCCACTCGCGCTGACGACGGCCGGTCCGGGCAAGCTCAAGGCGCAGTTCGTCGCGCCGCCTCGCTCGCGCACTGCATCGGTCGTGCTCCGCCTCTCCTGGGCCGGCGGGGATCTGGTCGACCAGACCCTGGGGATCATCGCCAAGCCGACGACGGTGCGCCTCGTCACGCCACGGCCGGTGGCGATCGAGCATTGGATCGCCTCGCCCGCGCTCGTGGGCTGGGGTCAGCGCGCCTTCGTCTACCATCTGCGGGGCGTTCGGGTGCGTTCGAACGTCGGTGTCGGGACCAACGTCGTCTCCTATCGCACCTCGTCGCAGGGTGACAAGCCGATGATCGGCACGACGGTTCAGGCGGAGCTCGGTTTCCTCGACAACCGTCTCGGTGTGGACGCCCAGTTCTCGTGGCTCAATTTCCTCCCCGGGCGGGAGACGCTGGGACGCAACAAGGTCGGCGATCTGCACCTCGGGCTGCGCTATCTCGCGTTCCGCCGCCCCACGATCGCCTTCGGCCCGCAACTGGCGCTGCAGATTCCCTTCAGCGACTTCGAGCGCCCGCGTCGGGACTATCTCCTCGAGCCGGGCTTCGTCCTCGATTGGACACCGCATCCGACGGTCACGTTGACCGCTGATGTGCGCCTCTTCATCGGCTTCAACGACGCCAAAGAGGTGCCGCTGTTGCTCGGCGCCGCCCTTGCCGTGGCGTATCAACCATGGCGCCACTTCGCCTTGGGAGCCGACGTGCGCAGCGAAATCGGCTTCGTCGGGCCGAGCGATCTGCGCCGTCGCCGGGCGCTGCTCGTCAACGGCTTCCTTCGCTTCCCCTTTGGACGCTACCGTCTCGGAGTCGTCAGCGGCACGGGGATCGGCAGCGACGCGATCGACGCCTTCGGCTACTTCACGGTCGGGTTGACCTTCGACATCGCGCTGGGGGGCTGGTAGTGCGTCTGCAGAGCAAGCAAATCGCGGCGCTGCTGGCGATGGCGCTCTTACCGCTCGCCGTGGCGACCGTCTTGTTGGTGCGCTCGAATACGTGGCAGCTCAGTCAGCAGGCGCGGGAGTTTCGCCTCGCCGTTGCCGATAGCGCCAAGCGCGCGACGCTCGCCTTCGTCGACGAAGCGAGCACCGAGCTGGCGACCCTCGGCGGCGCCTTCCTGCGCACCGAGCTCGGCCTCGAGCGGATCAAGGCGCTGGTCCAGGCGACCCTCAAGGGGACGCGCCGGGTGAATCAGGTCGCGCTCTACGCCAAGAGCGGCGCCCTCGCGTTGAGCTACCGCGCCGCCGAAGCGAAGGTCGGTGTCACGCCCCCGAAGAGCTTGCCGACGAGCCTGGTGCAGATCGCGCCGACCCGGGACTTCCTCTATCTCGGCGTGGTCTGGCAACAGGGGCGCCCGTTCCTGCCGATCGTGATGGCGCTCTTCAAGGACGCGGCGCGCAAAGAGGCGATCGGCTTCGTCTACACCGCCGTCGACCTGACCCCGCTCTCGGCGGTGATGCGCGAGCTCAGCGTTCGGCGCTTTGACAAAGAGCCGGGCTACATTCAGCTGATCGCCCCGGATTTCCGTTTTCTCGCCCACGGCGTCGCCGCCAACGTCGGCCAGAGCGCCTCGAGCGCTGTGAAAACGTCGGGGATCAACTTCAAGAGCGACGTCGGCGTGACGACCGACGACCGGATCGGCGGCAAAGACGTGCTGGTGGCGCTGCTGCCCGTGATCGAGCCCGGCTGGGCGATCGTCGTCGCCCAACCTCGGGACGCGGCCTACGCTGCGGTGCGCAACATCAAACGAACGGCTCTCTTCGTCGGGGCGGGCTGTCTCGTGCTGGCGATTTTCGGGGGATGGCTGATCGGGCGCCGCCTCTCGCGGCCGATTCTGCGGATCGCCGCAGCGGCGAAGCGTGTCGCCACCGGCGATTTCAGCGCCCGCGTGGAGGCGCGCGGCAAGGACGAAGTCGGTGAGCTGGCGCAGAGCTTCAACCAGATGAGCGGCGACCTCGAGACGTACAAGCAGACGCTGATCGACGAGACGGCGATCCGCTCGAACCTGAGCCGCTATCTCTCGC
>JAGQJP010000761.1 GCA_020430585.1 Myxococcales bacterium
GTCGACGATCTTTTCTTTGCGAACGCGGGCGAGTTGTTTCGTCAAGAGGTGGGCGTAGTAGATCGGCATCGGCATCAGCACATCGGTGTCGTCACACGCGAAGCCGAACATCAGGCCCTGATCACCAGCACCCTGCTCTTTGTGCAGCCCCTCACCGAGGTTGACCCCCTGAGCGATGTCGGGCGACTGTTTGTCGATCGACGTCAGCACCGCACAGCTTCGGCCATCGAACCCGTACATCGGGTGATCGTAGCCAATTTCGAGGATCACATCGCGAACGACTTGCGGCATGTCGACATAGCAGGCCGTCGTGATCTCGCCAGCGATGATCGCGAAGCCCGTGTTGACCAGCGTCTCGCAGGCGACGCGCGCCTTCGGATCGAGGGCGATGATCGAGTCGAGGATCCCGTCCGAGACCGCGTCGGCAACCTTGTCGGGATGGCCTTCGGTCACCGATTCGGAGGTGAACAGAAAGTTTTTCAATGTCATGTGCGAATCTCCTCGGAGGGTCAAACGGGCTCATGCCCTTATGATGATCAAAGAGCGAAATTCTTGCCGAAAGATATTGCGCTGTCAAGCGCCATCTCCTCTGCGCGGGCGCTTGACATTGTATAGTCGGTTTGTTACCTTCCGAACAGCCTTGGCTGTGGAGGCGATTATTTGACGTTGAAACTGCGAAATCTAACTTTGGTGCTATTCGTTGCGGCCCTCGCGATCTCCTGCGACAACTCGAAAGAGACGCAGCGGGACTGGGCGAAGAGCGACTATCACTACAAGTTGGCGCGCGGCAACCTGAAGGACCGCAAGATCGCGGCGGCGATGCGCGAGTGCTTCGAGAGCCTGAAGTACAACCCGAAGAACGTAATGACCCACTATCTCCTGGGATTCATCTCGATGGGTCGCCAGGATTTCACGCGAGCGGAACGGCATTTGAAGTTGGCCGTTCAGTACAAGCCCGATTTCCATCACGCCAGCAACTCGCTCGGGGTCGTCTATCTGCACCTCAAGCGCTGGGACGATGCGATTAGGATTTTCAAGAAGTTGGTCGATGAACCGCTCTACGATTCCCCTTGGCTGGCACACAACAATCTGGGTTGGGCGCTCTATCAGAAGGGCTTGCTGTCGAAACAGCGGGTCCTGCTCCTGCGCGCGCGGCAGCACTTCGACAAGGCGCTGCTGACGAACCCGAAGTTTTGTGTCGGCTACAACAACAAAGGGATCGTGTTGGAGGCGATGCAGAATTGGGATCAGGCGGCGCTGAGCTACCGCCGTTCGATCGACATCTGCAAGGCGTACATCGAACCGATGTTTCGACTGGGCTTTCTGTACGAACGGGCGCACAAGCCACAGCTCGCGGCCGAGATGTTCTCGCGTTGTTACAAGTTGGCGCCGAACACGCCATTCGGACAGCGCTGTCTCATGCGGAAGCGACGGCTGCAGCCCTGACACTGGGATTGGTAGGAGTGGAGATGGACTCTCTGGGCAGATATCTACGCGAGAATCGCGAGGCGAAGGGCGTTACGCTCGAGCAGATCGCCGAGGCGACGAAAATTCCGAAAGGCAGTCTCGAGTATCTCGAGAGCGATCAATACGAGTTTCTCCCGGCCGACGTGTTCGTGCGCGGATTCATACGCACCTACTGCAAGAACATCAACATCGAGCCGAACCACGCACTCAGCCTCTATCATGAACGCAAAGGTCGTCCGGCCCAGGCGCTGCGCGAGTACGGTCGGATCGTGTCGCCGACCGACGAGCCCGAGTCGGGGCGCGGTCTGCGGTTGAGCCACATGTTGCTGATTCTGATCGCGATCGTGACCTTCGTCGTCGCGTTCATGACCGTCGGCTCCGAGCGGGAGAAAGAGACCCTCTCGAGTCAGAAAATCATCCGCAAAATCGAGAAGTCGCGCCACCGATGAGCGACCCCAGCAGGGCGAGAAGCGGCGCGGTCAGATCGGCCCGCCGAAAGGAAGACGATGCTCGGCGAGAGAATCAAAGTTCTCTTGGACACGACGCGCAGGTTGAGCCGGCGTGGTGCATCGCAGGCCCTGACCAAGATTCTGAACAAGACCCACACCGCTGACATCGCGCTGCTCTTTCGCTTCTACGACTCTCGCGAGCGACGACGGATCTTCAGCCTCTTCACCGATCTGGAGCGCAAAGCCGAGGTCGTCGCCGAGATGGATACCTCGATCGCCGTCGAGCTCTTGTCGGGGATGACGCCCGATCAGGCGGCGGCGATCCTGCAAGAGCTCGAGTACGACGACAGCACCGACATCGTGGCGAGCATGCCCGAGACGCTCGCGGCGGAGATCCTCGCTCGGATGGAGTCCGCCGAGAGCGAGCAGGTCGAAGCGCTGATGGGGTTCCACGAGGACACCGCTGGCGGCTTGATGAGCACGCACTACTTCGCCCTCGACAAAGAGACGACCGCGGGCGAGGCGATCGCGGCACTGCAGACAGACGAAGATTTCGACGCCTTCTACGTCTACGTGATCAACGAGTACGGCCACTTGGTCGGAGTGCTCTCCTTGCGACAGCTGGTCCGCACGCCGCCGAGCCGTCAGCTCAAAGAGATCATGATTCCCGACGTGATCAGCGTCACGCCAGGTGCGGCCCAGGACGAGGTGGCACGGATCGTCGAGCGCTACAACTTCCTCGCACTCCCCGTCGTCGACGAATCGAACAAGCTGCTCGGCCTGATCACCGTCGACGACGTGATCGACGTGATCACCGAAGAGGCGACGCGTGACGTGCTGAAGATGGCTGGTGCTGGAGAGGAGCTGCCCGAGGCGACGACCACGCTCCGCGAGAATCTGGCGACGCGTTTCCCGTGGTTGTTGATGACCTGCATTGGAGGGCTCCTCGCGGCGGTCCTCATCCACCAATACCTCGACAAGCGGAGCTTTCTCGGCTTCGTCTTGAGCTTCTGCCCGCTATTGCTGGGGATGGCGCGCAACATCGGGAACCAGTCGGCGACCCTCGTCGCCCGCGGGCTCGACACGGGGCAGTTTCACATCAGCCACATCGGCCAGATCTTGATGCGCGAGCTCGCTGTCGGCTGCGCTTCGGGCGTGGTGTACGGCGCGGCGATCGGTGGCGTCGCCGCGGCGCTGTATCACACCTGGGGCTACTCGCTCGCTCTCTCCTCGGCTGTCGTCGCCTCGATGATCGTAGCCGTGTTGATTGGCACGACCGCTCCCTTCGCCTTCGCCAAGCTCGGTGGCGACCCGACGCAGGCGCGTACGCCGCTGACGATGACGGCGATGGATATCGTCTCGGTCGTGCTCTTCTTGGCCCTCGCCAAGACCCTCGCGGCCTGAGCGCGATGGCGACGATCACGACTCGCGCTTTCGTGCTGCGTTCGATCAAGTACGGCGAAGCGGACCGCATCCTCCACGTCTTCAGTGAGTCCCATGGCTGCATCGGGCTGTTCGTCAAGGCCGCGGCGAAGAAGTCACGGACCCTCGGTGCGGCGATCGACCCGTTGAGCCTGAGCGAGATCGAGTTTCGCGAGACCGAGCAGCGCGAGCTCCTGCCCCTGCGCAGCGCCGAGTCGTTGCGCCTGTTCGACGGTGTTCGGACGGACCTCGAGAAGCTCTCGCAGGCGAGCTTCTGGTTCGATCTGTTGCTGCATCTGACGGCGCCGGGGGTGGCGGATCAGGAGCTGTTTCGCCTGACCGAGCTCTGTCTCGCGGCGCTCGACGAATCGGAGCACGGCTGGCGCGTCGACTTGACGACCTTCTTCGAGTTTCACACGCTGCGCTGCGCTGGGTATGCCCTCGGATTCGAGGCGTGCCTCGGTTGCGGAGCCTCCGTCGACGACGCGCAACCCGTCTGTTTCTCGATCTCCCAGCGCGCCGTGGTTCACTGCCAGCGTTGTGGCGCACAGGAGCGTAACGGCCGACCGATGCCGCGCGTGCTGCGCGCCCTCCGCGCCTGTGCCCATGGCGTGCTGGAACCCGACGATGATTGCCGACCCGCCGAGCACCTGCTGCGTACCTTGTTACACCACGTGCTCGGGCGGACGTTGAAGAGTGAGGCGCTCTTGGACGAAATGTCACGGTCGATGTAATCGAGACGCGCTGCGTGGCGCGGTGCTGGATGGCGAGGGGAAGGCGCGGCCGGAATCGACCGAGGGAACGAGCGACGGCTCAGGAGTAGTCTTTCTCGCGACGCTCTTGTTCTTCTTTGCACGAGATGCAATAGGTTGCGACGGGGCGCGCGCGCAACCGTGCATCGCCGATCGGTTCCTCGCACACTTCGCAATAGCCGTAGACGCCGGTCTCGATTCGCCCGAGGGCCTCTTCGATCTTGCTCAAGAGGTGCTTCTCGCGCCCCCGCAGCCGGAAGGCTATCGCCTGGTTGTATTCAGACGACGCGAGGTCCATCTCATCGGGCAGATCGTCCTGATCGAGAACCATTTCTTCCTTGCGGGTCTTCATCGCCAGAGAAATGATTCGGTCGCGCTCAGCGGCGAGCTTGTCTTTCATCTCTTGCAGAAATTCCGGGGTAATTTCATCCATGGAGCCCTCTTCGTCGCACGTTACGTCTAGACCAAAAATAATTTGACAGTGTAAGTCCGTGGTAGATTTTGTCAACCCCCAACCGACATCCGACGGCTGAGCTCATCACGTTTTGCCGCGCGCACCCTTTCGGTTGCGGATCTTGTGTCGATAGCAGGCGCTGCAGAGAATGCCCTCGGGAACGGGCGAAAAATGAACCGCCTCTACGCCGCCACAGAGCGCGCAGACGATCCCTCGTGGTTCCGCCGAATAGTGCGTACGTGTCGGTTTGGCGGCGTCGCGGGGACGCGTCACCTCGGCATAGCAGTCGGGGCAGAGGTGCTCCTCGCCGCTCCGCACGGCGAAGGGGACGAAGCCCTCGAAGCGACAGCGAATGCAGACGACGACCGAGAGCACGCTCGTTCGTGGCCGCGCCCCGTCGAGGCCGACCCAGTCGGCGGCGTCGTCCTCGCGTTTGGGCTGTTTGGGGAACGAGCGCCGATTGTGTGAGGCTATCGGCGCGCTCCCCGCCTCGCCGTCTCGCC
The DNA here is from genome assembly GCA_020430585.1 of Myxococcales bacterium. Taxonomy (GTDB): domain Bacteria; phylum Myxococcota_A; class UBA9042; order JAGQJP01; family JAGQJP01; genus JAGQJP01. Next base: position 5,048 of record JAGQJP010000761.1, read on the forward strand.
AGGTTGGCCGCTGTTCGCGCTCGCCAGCCTTGCGCACACGCACCAGATCGGTCTTGTCGTCTCGTTTTCTCGCCATCGTCCGTCACTCTGCCTCGTCGTGCCCGAAAAGCTGCCCGACCTCGAGGGGAAATCCGCGCATGAACTCGTCGACCCTCATCCGACGGCGTCCCTCGAGCTGAATCTCGAGTACCTCCAGCGCACCGTCGCCCGTTGCGACGATCAGTGTGTCGTCACAGGCGACGATCTCGCCCGGGCGCCCCTCTCGCGGGGGCGGGGCGATGACCCGTCCGGGAAAGAGCTTGACGTAGTGGCCTGCGAGCGATGTGCGTGCGCCGGGCCAGGGCGTGACGCCGCGAATCTGATCGTTGAGCGCCTTCGCCGATCGCGACCAGTCGAGCTGGCCGTCGTCGCGGCTCAGCATCGGCGCCATCGTCGCCCGCTCGTGATCCTGTTCGACGACCTCGAGTGAGCCCGCGAGCCAGGCCGGCAGCGTCTCGCGCAAGCAATCGGCGCCGAGCTGCGCGAGCTTGTCGTGGAGCGTCGCAGCGGTGTCGTCGTCGCTGATCGGGATCGCCCGGACGGCGATCACACCACCCGTGTCCATCCCCTCGTCCATCTTCATGATCGAGACACCCGTCTCGTGCTCCCCGTTGATCAGCGCCCATTGAATCGGCGCGGCGCCGCGGTACGCGGGCAACAGGCTCGCGTGCACGTTTAGACAGCCGTAGCGCGGCGCCTCCAGCACGCTGGCGGGCAGGATCTTTCCGTACGCCGTCACGACGATCAGCTCAGGCGCCTTGTCGGCGAGCCAGTGACGAAACGTGCGTCCGCGAATCCGCTCGGGCTGCACGACGTCGACGCTGTGGCGCAGCGCGAGCTCTTTGACGGGAGGCGGTTGAACGCGTTTGCCACGGCCCTTCTGCCGATCAGGCTGAGTCACGACGCCGACGAGCTCGAGACGAGACGTGTCCAGCAGCGCTTGCAAGCTCGGCACGGCGAAGTCCGGCGTTCCCATGAAGATGGCGCGCGTCATTTCTTTGCGATCTTCGCCTGTTCGGGATGAAGTTTGTAGAACTCACGGAGCGTCAGGGTCCGCTTCAGGCGGCTGAGGCGATCGATGAAGTTCACGCCGTTGAGGTGGTCGATCTCGTGCTGCACGCAGACCGACAAGATCCCCTCGGCCCGAAGCTCGCGACGTTCGCCCTCGACGGTCTGGTATTCGACGACGACCTGGTTCGGCCGCTTGACCTTCTCGGCGACGCCCGGAAAGCTCAGACAGCCCTCTTCCCAGATGATCTGACCCTTCGCCGAGCTCACGCGCGGGTTGATCAGGGTGATCAAACCATGCGGGTTCTCCTGGTCGATCGGATCGACGTCGACCACGATGAGTCGGCGGAGCTCACCGACTTGCGGCGCGGCGAGCCCTAATCCGTTTGCGCTGTACATCGTCTCCGCCATGTTCTCCGCGAAGCTCCGCAGCTCGTCATCGAAGACCTCGATCGTGCTCGAGGGTTTGGTCAACACAGGGTCGGGCCAGAGTCGAATCGGAAGAATCATCGTACGCTCTCACTCTGCGGGCAGATGGGTCGACGCCACACGCCACGTCGTGCCGCCCGGGCTGTCCATCATCTCGATTCCCCGCTCAGCCAGCTCGTCGCGTATCGCGTCGGCGCGCGCCCAGTTGCGCTCCTTGCGCGCCGCTGCGCGCTGGGCGATCATGTCCTCTATTTCACTCGCCGTGATTCCCAGCTCGCCGAGCTTGTGGAGCGACCAACGGCGCCGTGTCTCGGCCGACTCGGCGAGGAAGGCGTCCGGCTCGCGATCGAAGATCGCCAGCGTCTCGAAGATCGGGCGCAGATCGGCGAGGAGTTGGCGCACCTCGTCTTTCGGCTTGCCGCTCTTGTCCTCGACGAGGGCGCTCAAGCGATCGAAGACGGGGGCGAGATTGCCCAACGCCTTCGCAGCGTTGAAGTCGTCGTCCATCGCCTCGCGGAACTCGCGCAGCACCGACGAGTCGGGGTTCGCTTCGCTCGGCTGATCGGCGCGGTGTTTCGTCACGTAGCGTCGAGCGCGGAGCAACAGCTCGTAAACCCAATCGACGCGCCGCGTCGCCGCGAGGAGGTTGGCGTCGGAGTAGTTGATCGGCTTGCGATAGTGCGTCGTCATCAGGAAATAGCGCACGACCTCGGGATGAAAGAGCTCGATCACGTCGCGGATCGTGAAGAAGTTCCCGAGTGATTTCGACATTTTTTCGTTGTCGATGTTCACGAATCCGTTGTGCAGCCAGTACTTCACGTAGGGCTCGCCCGTCGCCGCCGTCGACTGCGCGAGCTCGTTCTCGTGGTGGGGAAAGATCAGATCCTTGCCGCCGCCGTGGATGTCGAAGGTCTCGCCGAGATGGCACATGCTCATCGCCGAGCACTCGATGTGCCAGCCTGGTCGTCCTGGACCCCAGGGGCTTTGCCATTGCGGCTCTCCGGGTTTGCCAGATTTCCAGAGCACGAAATCGAAGGGGTTGCGCAGCCGCTCGTCGACCTCGACCCGCTCGGATGCGCCAGCCTGCATCTGGCTCATCTCGCGTTTCGCCAGCCCGCCGTAGGGAGGAAAGGAGTCGATCGAGAACTGCACGTCGCCGTCGACGCGGTAGGCGTGTCCGCGCTCGAGGATCTTGTCGATCAGCGTGACGATCGGCTCGATGTGATCGGTCACACGCGGCTCGACGTCGGCTCGCAGCACCTTGAGGGCTTGCATGTCCTCGTGGTAGGCGGCGATGAAGCGCTCACTCAGCTCGCGGCAGCTGATCCCTTGCTCGTTCGCCCGGCGGATGATCTTGTCGTCGACGTCGGTGAAGTTCCGCACGTAGGTCACGTCGAAACCGCTGAAACGCAGGTAGCGCACGATCACGTCGAAGGCGATGTAGGCGCGCGCGTGGCCGATGTGGCTAAAGTCGTAGACCGTCACACCGCAGACGTAGACGCGCACGCGCGGCGGATCGATCGGTTCGAACGTCTCTTTTTGCCGTGTGAGCGAGTTGTAGAGCACCAGAGCCATGGCGACCGCCTCCTTCCGCGTGTGGCATTGCCGACTCGGACCCCATACCATAATGGCCGCCTTCGCTCGTGTCAACGAGATCGAACGCACGAGGTGCGCTGACAGTCGCTCGATGCGTGCTATACTCGGCACGATGGAAGCGACGTTCCCCGAGATCTCAGTGGCCGATACCGTCGACGAGGACTATTGTCGCGAGCTCGAGGCGCGTATCGAGCGCGTGGCGGCGAATTATCGCGACTGTACGGTGTGTGAGCTCCGCTGCGCCGTCAACCGCTGGGAGGGCGAGCTGGGGCGCTGCCTACTGCCGCGCGACGCATTCGTCTACAAGGAGTATCTCCATTTCGGCGAGGAGGAATCGATCGTTCCGACACACACGATCTTCTTCAGCGGCTGCAACTTTCGCTGCCGCGAGTGCAGCGATTGGCGCTGGGTGGTCAAGCCGACGAGCGCACCTGCGCTGGACTACGAGGCGCTTGCCGCGCGGATTCGGGAGCGCGTGACCGAAGGCGCGCGGAATCTCCACTTCGTCGGCGGTGAGGTCGAGGTCAACCTCTACGCCGTGTTGCGCCTGCTCTTGACGCTCGGTCGTCGCCTGCCGATCGTCTGGAACTCGAACCTCTACGGTAGCCCGCTGGTCTACGAGGTGCTGGACGGGCTGGTGACGACCTACATCGCCGACCTCAAGCATCCAGAGGGGCCCTGCGCCGAGGCGATCCTCGGCGTGCCGCGCTACTACGAGATCGTGACGCGCAATCTCCGTGCGGTCGTTCCGACGGCCGAGGTGATCGTACGGCACCTGGCGTTGCCCGGCCACTTCGAGTGTTGCACGCGACCCCTGTTGATGCGGCTCAGAGAGGAATTTCCCGATGTGACGCCGAACCTGATGACCGGGTTCTATCCCTTCCAGCGGCGCGCACCGACGGTTTTGCCGAGGCGGTTGACGAACGCCGAAAAGAGCGATACTATCCAATTCTTCCAAGAACTTGGGTTCAAATCCGCGATGATCGACGGACGATGGGACAAAAGGAGCGGGCTTTGAAGAAGCTAGTACTGCTTTTGACCGCGCTTGCCCTCGTGGCAGGGTGCGCCAAAAGGCGGGTCATCACCCGCACGACGAACGTGTACACGGGGATCGGCACGGACCTGGTCGTGCGGGTCATCACCCGCCCGACGAACGTGTACACGGGGGTCGGCACGGACCTGGTCGTGAAGTTGCGCAAGAACCAGGCGAGCATGCTCGGCGAGGATTTCATCGACTCGATGTTCCTGCAGCAAGCCGATCGGCCGGTTGGTGCCTCGTCGGGGATCACTCAGCTGATCAACAAACAGCTGAGCTTTCTGCAATCGGGACAGCGTGATTTCGTGAGGCTCGTGATCTTCGTCGACAAGACGGTGGCCTGGGGCAAGGTGATGCGGGTCCTGCTGAGCGCCAACAACGCTGGGATCAAGCAGTATCAAATCGGCCTCTACAAGAACAACGAGTCCCAGGACCTGATCGACTTCAAGAGCGGCGATCGGTTGCCGCTGAGCTGGGTCACGCGCAAGCCGTCTCTCGAGCTCGGCGATCTGGTCGGTCTGTTTTCGCCCGACGGCACGGATTTGACGCAGAAGTCGGAGAACGAAGAGGTCGCGCCGCACTCTCGCCTCGGCACGTATCCGTCTCCCGAGCAGTTGGTGGGAACGTTGGAGCCGTGGAACAAGAAATCGGCGACCAAGCGACTCTACCTGCTCTTCGCGCCCGAGATGGAAACGAACTACGTCGTGCACACCGTCGCGGCGTTGCAGAACCAGGCCCAATCCCAAGTCCCGAGCAAGGCGCTGCGACCCAAGTTGAAGCGGCCCGTGCCGAAGCTGCCCAAGCCGATGATGCCGACGCCGAAGAAGAGCTCGGGCACGCTCTCCGTCGATCCGGCGGTGATCTGGGGTCTGGGGGCCGAGCCGAAGGACGCCGAGAAGAAGGACGACGGCAAAAAGGGCAAGAAGACGGCGAAGAAGAAAGGCGCCAAGAAGCCCGCTAAGAAGACGGCGAAGAAGAAAGACGCCAAGAAGCCCGCTAAGAAGACGGCGAAGAAGAAAAGCGCCAAGAAGCCCGCAAAGAAGACGGCGCGCAAGAAGCGCTCGGGGAAGAAGGGCACGACGAAGACCGTCAACAAGGGCAAGAAGAAGTCCGCGCCGAAGAAGACGCCGACTGTGGTCGAGACCCCGACCAAACGCCACGAGCAGAAGTCACCCGAGAAGCCTTCGACCGAGCCGATCGGGAAGAAGATGGGCGTCGCGCCGATGGAGAATCGGGGTGATACCGCGTTCGAGAAGCCCAAGGTCCTCAAGCACACGATCCGACGGATCTACGTCGGTCTGCTTCGCCCCCGAGGCTGACGCGCCGAGCGTCCACCCCAACGCGATCACGGGTCGTATTGCGCTTCGCTCAGTCGCCAGCGGTGCGTTCGGAAGCGCTCCGCCACGGGATAGCCCAAACGATATCGGCGAAACCTTCTCTCCTGTCGACGAAAGTACGCGCTGTGAGGTTGGCGAACCCGCGCCCGGCGGATGATCCGCAGCGCGTCGAGGCCTCGCCCATTCTGGAAGAGCACCTCGGCGTAGGTCTCGATGTTGTGGGCGTTTCGCCAGTGGCTCAGCTCGAGGCAGCGTTCGGCATAGCGCAGGGCGCGCGCTGGATCGCGGAGCTCGGGTTCGAGCGCCGTGGCGAGGTTCCAGGCGAGATTGTTCAGCGTCGCGCTGTCCGTCGGATCGAGCTCGAGAGCCTTCTCGTAGTGGCGCAGGGCGCGGCGGTAGTCGCCGATCGCCGAGTAGGTGTTCGCCAACCGATGGTGCTCGAGCGCGAGCTGAAGCGGCTGGACCAGCGCTTTCGCCAACTGGCTGCGATAGAGCGAGTAGTACCCTCGGATCTTGTCGTCGTCGCCGACGAGGCGCGCCTCGCGATACAACCCGGCCAGCGCCTGAGTACGGTACATCGCGACGAGATGTGGAAATAGATACGCCGGGCTGGCGAGAACCACTCCGTAGTGCTTGGCCGCCTCGAGATAGTGGCCCGCATCGAGCTCGAGATGCCCGAGGTACAGCTGCGCCTGCGTCATGCGGGGGTCCCGACGCAGCAGGTCCTGCAAAAGCCGGCGTGCCTCACCCACTCGCTCCGCTTCGAAGAGCAGCACCGCCAGCCGTAGCTGCAGCTTCTCCCGTCCGATCGAGGCGACGCGTGTCAAGCCGCTTCGGAGCAGACGGATCGCGCGCTGCGGCTCTTTACTCTTGCGGTAGAGCTGCACGAGCGCGAGGTACGCCGAGCTCGTGCTCGCATCGAGGGCGATCACCTGTTCGAACTCATCCATCGCCTGGGCGTCCGACCCGTACTCGGCGTGCATCTTCGCCAGCTGAAGCCGTGCGGCGACATAGCGCGGATGGCGATCGACGAAACGCTGCCAAAGCTCGATCGCGCGCTGCGTCTGCCCGGAAGAGACCAGACGCAGCGTTGCGATCCGCGTCTCGATGAAGCTCGCGCGATCATCGGACGATTTGACGGGCTGCGAGGGCTTCTTTCGCTTTGCGCTGACGGCGCTGCCGACGAACGCGAGCGAGAGCAGCGCGATCAGCAGTCCGCGCGCAAGGGCTCGTTTGGAATGACGCCAGTTCATCTCTCAAGTTGAGCGACAGCTCGGGGGGATTGTCAAGTCGGGCGTGGAAGGTGGCCTGGAGAGTCGATCTCGGAAACGAGACGAGGGGCGCGCCGAGGGCGGCGCTGGCGGCTACTCGATGCCTTGGCGAACCGCGGTGAAGCGGACGTCGAAGGGCACCGTCGTCGAGCCGTTCTCGACCTTGATCGTCGCGTTGAGCAAGCAGGGGTTGCTCTTCTCGCCGAAGTAGTCGATCTCGTTGTCGGTCTTGTTACCGTAGGTGTCGAACAGCTTGCAAGGCACGCCCGTCGGTGAGCTGAGGCAAAGTCCCGCGCCACAACCGGCATCGCTAGCCGAGCTGAGCGTCAGCCCGTTGAGCTGGTCGCGGAGGTACTTACCGCCCACGCCGATCAGGGTGTTGCACGCCGCCTTGATCACCGAGGCCAACGATTGCAGGTCGGAGTCGGCGAGCAGCTTCTTGGACGCCTCTTCGCAGCAATCGACCTGGGGATTCGACGAGCAGCCGCTTCCACCGAGGAGCTCCTTGATGAAGTTCTCGTAGCTGTCGACGCCAGCAAACTGCTTGAGCACGACCTTCTCGAGGATCGCGTTGATGATCGTGCCATAGTTCAGGTTGACCGGGCCCTCCTCGAGGTAGAAGTCGTAGAGGTCCTTCACATACGCCTTGAACATTCCAGCGATGAAGGGCGAGCCAGAGATCAGGCTCGAGTTGATCGTCCCTTCTTGAATCTGGGCGCAGACGTTGTCGCCCGTCTTCTCCAGGCAGAAGTAGCCCTGGGATTGCGGGCAGTCCGAGGCCTGGGTACAGACCGTCGTCGTCTCGACGTACCACTTGTAGCTGATCCCGGTGAAGCTGACGTTGATCGAGCCGTCGGGGAACTGCAGCTTGTCGGTCATCGGAGTCGGCTGTTGCGTGATTTCGAGGACACCGTTCATCTTGATCCCTTTGATCATTTCCGAGATGGCGGCGCCGACGTTGACGATCGAGCTGAGCAACGGGTTGCGCCCGATCAGGTTGCCGATCAGGGCGTTGAGGAATTGCGAGCCGACGCTGGTCCAGACCGTGTCGGTCAGCTGCTGGCAATCGACCATCTTGTCCGGTTGAACCGCGTCAGCGCAGTCGTAGAGCGCATCGCAGACGCTATCGAGTGTGTCGTTGTCGATCTTGCAGGTCAGCTTGAGCACCGCACCGGTCGGATCGCTGAAGAGCGTGATGATCGTGTCGACCACGTCGTAGGCCGTCTTGTTCACCGTCTTGAGCGCCGAGAGCAGGTCGAGCTCGAGGCTCATGTTGTATTTGCCGACGTAGTTCGGCAGCACGTCGCCGAGCACCAGCGTGACGACCACGGGCTGCGTGCCGACGGCGGCGCCCGTGTCGAGGCAGCCCTGGGCCAGGACGTACCCGTCAGCGTTCTTGCCGACGCCGAAGACCAGATACTCGCCGTAGTCCGCCTGCTGGAAGCCGGCGAACGCGGCGTCGGGGATCGGGCTCTGGATCAGCGGTTGGCTCGGAACCGACTTGAGCTTCTTGGCGGTGGCGGTGGCGAAGTCGAACTTGTCGCAGGTCGTATACTCGCCACCCTTCTTGTAGATGTAGACCTCGACCACCTGCACTTCGGCGAGCTGTGCGTTGTTGCGCACGCCGTCGTACTCGAGCTTCACGGTCAGCTCGGCTTGCTCTTTGGGCACGATCTCGATCGTGAACTTCTTCGGAGCGGCGAGCTTGGCCTTGTCTTGCACCGTCACGGTGAAGGTCGCCGGGCCAGAGCCGACGGAGATCTTGACTTGAGCGAAGCCGTTGTTCGCCGTGGTCGCCTCGGTTACTTGGAGCACCGCGACGGACGAATCCGCCGTGTCGAGGGTGTAGACGATGTCGACCCCGTCTTTGGGAACGCCGTCTTCGAGGTATTGGACCTTGAGGAAGTCTTCGCTCAGCCCGACCATCTTTCGGTCCTGCTGGTCGAGGATCAGCGTGTACTGGGTACCGATGACCGTGTCGTTCGACGTGTCTGCGTTTCCGGTGTCGCCGCTGGCATCCGCTTGGATTACCTCGGTCGTGCTCTTGCAGCCCGCGTTGAACAACCCGCTCCCGGCGAGTAGCAACAGGGCTAGAACGGCAGCAAGATGTGGAGCTCTCAGCTTCATGTGGATTCTCCTCTCCAAGTTTCCGACCACTTCGGAATGCGACGGTCGTGCAAGACCCATACCAACGACCCGTCGACCGCGCCCTCGCAGTAACGGGCCGATATTACACGACAAGATGCCGTCGGCGGACAACCTTCGCCATGATCGCTCCTAGGGTCAATTGACCCCGCGACCGCACTCGGTGTCATAGCTGCTGCGAGAGTTGCCAACCGCCTTCCATTCTAGCCGCGCGATTTGCAAAATGCAAAGCCATCGGCGTTTGGTGATTGCCCGCCGACCTGCTACACTATCTGAAGCTTTTCAACTCGGAATCGGATGGTGGACGCATATGGTTCGGCATACGCTCGGATATCGACTCATAATCGTCATCGGTTTCTTTCTCGTCAGCGTCGGTTGTGGTGGCGCCAAGAAGCGTAGCGGCACGTTGTGCCAGGACGACAGCGGTTGCAGCGGCGCTCAGATCTGTCTCGGCGGGACCTGCGTGGCGACGACGGTCTGCAGCAACAACTCTGAATGCAGCGGCGGCGTCTGCTACGATGGTCACTGCTGGAGCGAGCAGTGCGGCGATGATACCCAATGCGCCGATTATCTGCAATGTATCGAGGGGTACTGCGTGCGCAAAGCCGCGTCGACCGAAGACGTGAGCGAGCCCCAGCCCGACACCACGAAGGACACCTCGAGCGAGACGCAATGCACCACCAACGCCGAATGCGTCGGCAAGGTCGGCAACCTCGGCGAGTGCGAAGAGGCGGTCTGCCAGAGCGGAAACTGCGTGAAGGGGTACAAGGCCGCCGACTCGCTCTGCAGCGACGGCAACAACTGCACCAGCGGTGACAAGTGCGATGGCAGCGGCGTCTGTCAGCCCGGAACCAACACCTGCGCGTGCCAGACGGACGACGAGTGCAAACAGCTCGACGACTCGTGTAACAAGGGCTACTGCGATCTGCTGACCAACACGTGCCAGAAGAACGCGATCAACGAGGCGCAGAGCTGCGAGGATGGCGACGTCTGCACCGCGGGCGAGACCTGCCAGAAAGGCCTCTGCACAGGTGGCACGAACCCCTGCGTCGACACTGCCGACGCCTGTAAGAAGACGGCGGTCTGTGCGCCGAAAACCGGAGGCGGCTACACCTGCGATTACAGCGCTCAGGACAAGACGAGCTGCGACGACAAATCGAGCTGTACCACGACCGATACCTGCGACAAGGGTGTCTGTGTCGGGAGCGGAAATCCCTGCGCCGTCGACAGCGACCCATGCCGCAAGAATGCCGTGTGCAACAAGCTCACCGACACGACGCACAGCTGTGACTTCATGGCGGACAACGGTGTCGCGTGCGTCGATGGCCTGGAATGCACCGCGAGCGACGCCTGCGACGGCACGACGGGTACCTGTCGTGGCGTGATCGTACCGCTGCTCACGGGCTGCACCCTACCGGACAAGAGCGCGGGCATTTGCGGCTTCTACGGCGATTGTACCTCGGTCGTCTCGACGAAGGTGAATACGCCACAAGACACGCGGCAGTATCTCTTCCAGGCGCTCTGCGATCCCGGTAATGGCAAGGCGCTCTATCCCACCGTCACCTTCGTCACCGACTCGCAGCAGGCCTACTACGGTAGCACCAACGTCGCCGTCCACATGCTCTCCGACGGAAAGCTCGAGGTGCGCGCCACCGTCGATGCCTACGATCGCGTCTACACCAACCCTCAGCGCTATCACTGCCTCGGCGACAAGTTGGTCTACGCCCGGATCGAGCAGTTCACCGATCCGCAGTGGTACACCGACGCCACGCTCGGCGTGCTCTACTACGACGCCACCGGCGATCAGTGGCTTCGCGAAACGACGGACTCGAAGAAGACCTTCATCGACGACAAGTTCAAGAACTGGCTCAACGCGTCGAGCGGGGTCTACCTCAACGACACCTGGAGCGCCTCGCGGATCGCCGATTCGTACTACTTCACCCTCTCAGGCGACCAAGACAGCCAGGAGCGCCTCCTGGTCTGCACCGACAGCTACACCGATCCCGGCGATGTCAGCTGCGACGTGAAACCCTTCGAAAACCTCCCCTCGGGGCAGGGTAGCTTCGTGACGGTCGCCTCGCTCGGACTGCCGTCGACCACGGCCGATCCCGACCTGATGTTCCTCTCGTCGACCACCGATTCGACAATGATGTTCAATAGTTGGACTTTCACCGCCTATCGTGGCGGAAAATTCTCGACGAGCTGCGACGGAAGCGTCTCGACGGCGCCCTGTCACAACAGCGCGAATGCCCCTGACTATTACAACGTCTTGAGCCAGATGGACTTCACCGGGTTCCGATCGATCGCTGGCGCGACCTTCGCCAATCTCTACGTCGTCGGTGGGCCGCGCTTCCCGGTCTGGGACGACGCGACCTACGACGAGCGGCTGCGCTTCAACCCGCCCTGCACCGACAAGAACGCCGAGCTCGTCTGCGCCTCGGGCGCCTGCAATGCGACGACCGGGACGTGCACTGACGGCCCCGCCGACCGGGTCGGACGAATCGCGCACTTCAATGGGAGCAAATGGACGAGCATCGCCGTGCCCGCCGGAAAGCTGCTCCGCGAAGGGGGCATCGCCAAGGTGGCCTTCTACGACTACGTCTTCGACAACGCGATCTACCTCGACAAGGAGAAGACGCTGCTGATCGCGGGCCACTATCGCGCGTGCACCGACCCGAAGGATGCGTCGAACTGCCTGAAGAAGGGGGTTTTGCTGAATCTGGTCTCTCGCCCGTTCCTCTTGGCCTACGACGAGGCGACGAAGACCTTCAGCAAGATGGCGCCCTTCGGCACCGAGCGGACGATCAGCTGCTGCGACGGGGGATCCGCGCTCTGTGTCAGCGGTCAACCGACTCCGCTCCCGCCCTGCTCCTTGAATCAGTACAGCGCGGCGCTCTCCGGGAACGCCGTCGGCTTCGGGCTGCTGCGCAAGGGCAACACGGCTCAGCTCTACGTGCTCGAGAATACGTATGCCCCGCGCTCTTGCACGGATAGCGACACGTCGAACTGCACCAGCGGCGAGTATTGCAGCTACGGCTACTGCTACCAGTACGATTCGCCGCCGCTGGCACCTGTCTATCACTCGCTTCTCTCCGGAAAGCCCTAGCTCGATTGGATCGCGCCGTGGCACCCGCAGAGCCAACGCAGACGCCGCACTCCCGCGCTGATCGCTGGGTCCAAGTCATCGCACTGCTTCTGGTTCTCGCCGCCGCCAGCTGGATCGCGGCCGCGACCGTTCAGCGTCAGCGCGTGCGGCGTGTTCCCAGCGACACGGCGGGCTCACGCTTCGGCGTGCCCCTCGAGCAGCGCCGAGCGATCTTCGACCTCGTCACGGGTAAGGCGCTTCGCTGGCGCGCCGAGGTGCGGCGGCGCGTTCCCGACAACCCCTACTATCGCGAGCTCGAGTTCCATCTTCGCCTACGCCGTTTCGTGCGGCGCCTGGCGCGCGCCAAGTCCCTCGATCCGACCCAGGTCTGGCTGATCGTCGACGAAGGGATCCGACGGCACTGGAAGACGCCGCGAGGTAAGGGCTTCGAGCCGGTGATCGAGCCCGTCAAACCGGGGACGCGCTGGTGACGACAGCCGACGAGCGACGGAAAAGCGAGACCGGGGGCGGCGACGGACGGGCGCACTCGACCGCGCGGGAAGAGCTGCCGCGGCTGCCGAGCTCGTGGCTCTCACGCTATGTCGGCGTGCGCTTGTTGCTCTGGCTCGGGGCGGGGACGCTCTTTTTGGGGCTCGGTCTCGAGCATCCGACGCTGAGCGGCGCCGCGAAGGATTGGGCGCTACACGCCCAGATGACGATGTCGTCCCATCGCTCGTGGGTGATCTATGGACAATACCCCGCCTGGGACCCCTACGAATGCGGTGGCATTCCAGGAGCGTCGAATCTGCAGAACAACGGTGCTTCGCCGACCCAGCTGCTTCTCTGGATCTTCGGCTTCTGGGCGGGATGGAAGCTGGCGCTGCTCCTGTTTCTCGTCCTCGGTTGCGAAGGAACGTTCCAATACGCGCGGGTGCGGGGCATCGACGGTGTGCCTGCGATGCTCGCGGCGGTGATCTTCGCCTTTTCGGGGCGGATCGCCCAGGCGCTGGTCGACGGACATCCCCATTTCTTCGGCTTTCTGTTGTTTCCCTGGCTACTGGTCGCCCTCGAACGCGGTGGACGCGACTCGTGGCGCTACTACCTGCTCGGTGGGCTGGTATGGGCCTGGATCTTCAACGACGGCGGCGTAATCACGACACCGATGTCTGCTCTGGTCTTGTTTCTCCACACGATTGGCCTGACCGTCGAGGGAGTGCTCGACCCCGCGCGCCGCAGACGCTGGTACGCGCCGCTCGCGGGCTACGCGTCGATCGGACTGTGCGGGCTCTTGATCTCGGCGATCACGGTCGTCCCCGCGGTTGCCCAGTGGCTCGACGCGCCGCGGGTCTGGCTGCGGACCGAGCACTATTCCCTGGCCAAGATACTCGGCCTGCTCTTCGAGCGCACCCGGCTCGAGGGCTTCATCGCCAGCGGAACGAGCTACGTCGGCAGCTTCAGCGCCGCGCTCTTCCTCGTCGCCCTCTTCACCCGCGATCGACGGGCCACGGCGGCGCTGACGCTGATCGTCGTCACCCTCGCCCTCGCGACGGGCGACGGTGGCGTGGCCGGTCTCTACGATCTCCAGAAGAAGCTCCCCGTGCTGCGCTATCTGCGCAACCCCTTCCGCTACACGCTCTTTTCGGGGTTCTATCTCGCCCTCGGCGCGGGGCTCGGCGCGGCGGCGATCGAGCGCTGGCTCGTGGGCGCCGTCGAACGCTTGCGCAACCGCGAGACGAGCCTATGGCGCCGCGTTCCGCTGCCCGCGTTCGCGATTGTGATCGGGCTCTTTTCGGCGGTTCTCGGCGGTTGGGTCGCCCAGGATGTCTTTCGCCACAACCGCGCCCGCGTCCGACGCGCCTGGGCGATCGAGGCTCCGATGCGCTCCGAGCAGTCCTTCCGCCAATCCCTCGGTAACCCCTGGGACGCCTACGTCTGGTCGTCGATCAACCTCGGCTCGCTGATCTGCTTTCAGGCGCAGGCGTTCCCCGAATCGCGCTCGCTGCGCGCCGACTTGCCCGCCGAGGAGTACCTCACCGACCCGAAGGCGGGCCGGGTCAAGCGCCTGCGCTGGTCCAGCCAGCGGATCGATCTCGAGGTCGACCTGCGCTATCGCACGGGGCTCGTGGTCAATCAGAACGCACACCGGGGCTGGCATACGTCGCGGGGTGAGATCGTCGCCTACCGCGGCCTCGTCGCTGCGCGGCTGCCCGCCGGGCGCTACCGTGTAACCCTCTATTTCTCGGACCCCTTGGTGAACATCGGCGCGCTGATCTCGATCGCTTCCATCTTTGGCCTGGTCGTCCTCCTTTGGCGCCGCCGAGATCGGCGTGGGGAGCTTGTTGGGGCTCGCGCCCGAGCGAGCGATCCGTCCAACGCTTGACATCTCGTTGGAAGCGACTATAACCATCGATATGGTTGATCTATGCAACTATATCGAAGGTGGCGACGAGATGCCAGAGGCGATGATGGGAGCGATGACAGAGGGCGGCAGGACGTCGACGGGTCTGGACGAGGCGATCTTGCGACACGTGGACGAGATCAGGCCGCTTTCGCGAACGTTGGTGCGGGAATGGGGATTTCTTCGGACGGGCGGGCTCGCGGGAGGAGCGGTGAGCTACACCCAGAGCCACGCGCTGATCGAGCTCGAACGCGGCAGCGCGGACAACGTCG
>JAGQJP010000762.1 GCA_020430585.1 Myxococcales bacterium
CCACCGACGGTCAGCCCGCTCCGCGGATCGGCGGGCTCCTCGATGTCGAAGGTGGTCTTGATCGTGCCCTCGTAGTCCAGCTGAAACACGCCGCCGCTGCTCGGAACGAAGATCCCGTGCGGCGCGAGGGTCGGCGGAGCTTGGGCGACGACCGACTTGCCCGGGAACGTCAGGATCGTCTTGTCGCTCTGTTTGACGCCCTCTTTGTCGACCCAGCCGCGGTAGAGCTGCGACACGGTGTCGTTGCTCTTGTGGCGCGTGAGGTAGATCGCTCCGTTCTCGAGAATCGCCGCGCCCCCCGTCATCTTCTCGGCGGGTTGGGTGAAGGGCAGCTTCAACGACCAGCGCAGCTCATAGCCAGGGCCGGCAATTCCCTGGACCCTTGGCGGATTGAGGGGCGAGCGTCGCTGCTGTGTCGGCGAGTACCCGGGACCGGGCCAGGGAGACTTCGGCCACAAACCTCCGAGATCCCCCTCGGGACCGCAGATACCGCACTGCGTCTCACCACAGTTGTCGATCCCGCAGCTCTGGCCTAGACAGAGCTCGAGCTGGTTCCCGCCCGAGATCGTGCTCATCGACTCGTTGCAGTCGAGCAGCGCGCAGTGGCGGCCCTTGCCGTCTCCATCCGGGTCGATGCAGCAGATCGTCAGCTCGTTGGCCACCTGTAGCAGCGCTTGATAGAGCGCGGGGCCGTCGGGCGCGAAGTGGGCGCTCTTGGTCCCGCCGATCACCGCCGCCTTCTGCAAGAGAGCCGCGTTGTAGCTCTTCCCGAGGCCCACGGTGAAGACCTTGACGCCGCGGTTGCGCAGCTTGTAGATGCTGTTGTAGACATCGCTCTCGGTCTTGCAGGTCTCCTCTCCGTCGGTGATCAGGATCACGTAGGTCGTGTCGAGCGGCGTGTCGCCGATCACGATGTTGTCCAGCGCGTCGGCCAGCGCGGTCGCACCGTCTCCTGCGGGGTCCTTGAGCAGACCGAGGAACGACTCGAGGTTCGGCAGCTCTTGCTCCAACGTCAGCGCGCTTACGCCGCAGCCCGAGGGCCCGCCGGGGAAGGTGCGCAGGCCGAACTTGGCCGACGTCCAATACTCCTTCACGAAGTTGCGCAGGGCGACCTTGGCACCGCGCCAGAGCCCTTGCTGCTGCATACTGTTGGAGCGGTCGACGAGCAGCACGACGTTCGGGCCCTCGACGCAGTTGTCTTTGTAGAGGCAGGTTCCCGTGTTCGGTTGGCACTGCCCGTTCGACTCGCACGCCACGACGGGACCGAGCTTCGGACAGCCGTTGGTCGGGTCGACGCTGCAGACGCGATAGCCCTTCTGGTCGGGCTCACAGATCGTCGCGCCAACGGTCTGGCAATCGCTCTGGGGGCACGATTGCGGCAGACAGACACCGTCGCTGCAGCTGTCGCCATTGGCACACGATGTGCTCGGACCCCAGATCCGACAGCCGTCGGTGTCGAGGACGCAGGTCTTGAAGGCGCCCTTGCCGTCACAGCTCAGCGAGCCAACGGCGTCACACTGATGCTCGCAGGGCGGCGCCACATCGGGCGTCCCGACATCCTTCTGGGGGCACGGCGCCTCGCAGAAGGGGTCGCCGTCGACGTCGTTCGTATCCGTCGTCTGTTGTAAGTCGAGGGGAACGATGTCTGACGGCTCGAGCTGATCGAGCCCCTCGAGGTCGAGCAGGAGGTCGCTCGAATCGCCCGCGTTGGATAGATCGAGGAGCGTCGGCTCCGTATCCTGGGGCCCGACGAGGTCGAGCGTCTGTTGATCGACGCCGAGCAGGTCGGCCGCTTGCGCTTGATCGGACGTCGCGACCGATTGGTCGTCCGTCTGCGCTTGATCGGGTGTCCCTCCGAGATCGTCGGCACCCGAAAGGCTGTCGAGCGTCGCGTCCTGCGTTGCCCCCGAATCGCTCTGCGACTGGCTGCTCTTGCCGCCGCCGCAGCCCACGACGAGGGCGAGCGCCGCGACGATGAGCATGTGAAAAACCCTGTTCCGGATCGGTACTGTCTTCATTCTATTCATCTTCAAACCTCCGATTGAGAATCGCTCCGCGGAACGCTGCATCTCCAGCGCCGCCAATCGCTCACAGAGAGCGGGGAGTCGAGTGGTAGAGCAAGCGATGTGCCACACAGGGGCGATCACCGAGGGCAGCGCCCGCGATCGAAATATGGAAGCAACAACCGACGGTTATAAGATCAGACCGGAATCGGAATTCGGGCGATCGAGGCGCAGCGAGGGCCGTACCGTCACATCACACCTCGGTCGCCTGTGACGCCAACCCGTCGATCGGCCCGACAACTCGTCTCGCGGATCGGGCCCGCGAACCGCTGCCCCGCCGCTGCACTCGCGATCGGAGACCTGGCACTCAATTTGCTGTCTCTGCAGGGGACGAACGAACAACCTGGAGGTTCGCTATGAAATCGTCGATCCGCGTGACTCTCGTCGCGCTCGTTCTCTGCTTCGCAAACACTGTTTCCGTTGGCCAGCCACCGAAACCGCGTCCGCCGATCCATCTGCTCAAGGAGTGGACGGTGACGCTCTCGAAGCGCAAGGTCGGCCCCCGCGAACGTTTCCAGCTCGACGCGACCTACGTCGGAGCTCGACCGCTACCCCTCAAGGCCAAACTGTGCCTGGCGGAAACTCCCCTCGCGGTCTATCTCGTAATGGGGAACGCAACGTATGTCGTCGACGCCACGCGCTGCCGCAGCGTCGTCCCCCGCAAGGAGATCCGCAAGGGCGATCGGGTGGTGATCGAGGTCGATCTCCAGCGCGCTCGCCGCGTTCGTGGTCCGTCGCAGACGCTGTTGAAGGGTCGATACGTGGTCTTGGTACCCGATCTGCGCGTGATCGAGAGCGTCGAGATCAACTAGCGCTACCTGTCACATCCCAAAACCCACGGTGGGACGATCCGAGGAGCTCTCACATCTCGGGATCGGCGGAGTCGTAGACGATCGTCTGGACCTGGAGCTCTCGCAGGTCGACGGTGAGGCGCTCGCGCTCGACGGCGTTGAGCTCGTCGTGGAGGCGCTCGAAGAGGTAGGTGTGCTCGCCGTGACGATCGAGGCCCGCCTCGGCGTCGATGCTCCCGTCGAGCTCGCGAATCGCGCGCTCGAGAAAACTCACGAGGTGTGTCTGCTGTCGATTGTCCGGACCTGGGCGACCGTGTTGGATCAGCGCCTGCGGCCCGAAGAGAGACTCGAGAATCTCGGCGCCGCGGACGCGATCGCTCTCTTCGAGGCGATGGAACAGCGCCAACAGAAAGACCCGCCAGGCGTTGCGACGCAGGCGCGTGCCGTTGGCGACGCCGCGGATCAGCCAGCGCGCGATCGGAATACCGAAGACAGAGGCCGAGAAGAGGAGCGGCAAGTAGCCGACGAGCCAGGCCTCGCTCGCGCCGCCCCCGAGGATCGAGCTGCCGCCCGCGTAGTAGACGCTCATCACGATCGAGAGCACGAGGTTGAGAATGTTGAAGCCGTAGAGCCAACCGCGCTCGCCCTCGGGAATGCCGAGGATCGCTGGCGAGCGCTCGAGACGTTCCCAGCAGTAGGTGTAGTCGCGCTCACCGTCACCGCGGCGCGCGCCAGCGTCGGTCGCTGGGAACACGAAGCGCGTCGAGCCTCCGCGGGCGTCGACCGCTCCGTGGTAGTTCCGGGCGAGATGCTGCAGACGCTTCAGGGCGTCGACGGCGCTCTGCCCCTTCTGTCGCGCGAAGTCGGCGACGCTTATGGCGTGGCCGCGCTCGGCGATGAAGGCGAGATCCGCCACGTCGTCATCGACGGAGACGACGAGGCGATCGAAGCGGTAGATCAACGCCGCGTTCTCGCTGACCTCGATATCGCCCTCGTAGCGCGCGGTGATGTCGAGCAGAAGCCGCTCAGCGGGCCCGATGGACAGACCTGTGAGGGTGACCACGTCGGCGGCGGTGATCCGCCCGAGGTGGGCTCGAATGAAGGCGACGATGTTGCGCTCGCGCTCTCTGGCATCCCGCGCCACTCGCGGTGGGCCGAAGATAAAATCGTAGACCGCCCGATAGAACTTGGGCTTCTTCGTCACCGTCTCGCGCTCGAGCTTCAACCCGAGCACCTCGCGCTCCCCTCGTAGCCCAACCCGTTGGCGCGCGCGAACCAGCGCGTCGTGGCGCCGCTCTCGTCGATCGGCGGCGGTCTCGAGGCGCTTCTGCTTGCGCTCGGCGCGCTTCTCGCGAAACACCTCGCGCTTCTTCGCACGGATCTCGCGCTTTTGCGCCTTCTTCTCGGAGCCGCCGATCACGCAACAGTCGCCGCAGCCATCGCCGCACTTGGCGCAATCGAGACACTCGCAGCCATCGCAAGGACAGTCGCAGTCACCTCCCTGGGCGGCCGCGATGACGGCAACGACGGCGAGACAGACGAGCAAGACGATGTAGAAGGCGAAGTAGGCGACGAGGGTCACGCTGAGTGCGGTGATGAAGCTGACCGAGAGCACCTTCGACGCCACCTCGACGGTGCGCTCCAAGGCGCTGCGCTCGTCCGGCAGGCGGCGCGGGTCGAGCACGGAATAGACGAGCTCGCCGTTCTCATCGACGGCGACGTGCCCGCCAACGCCGTTGAGCGCAGGGATGATCGCGTTCTGAATCTCATCGGCGCTGCGGGCCGTCGTCGACATCAGATCACCGAGGGTCGCCCGCCCGCCGCGCTTGCGAATGCCCTCGATCAGCTCGGTCTGAAGCCTGCGATCGCTCATCGATGGTTCGCCGCCTCCGCTAGCGCCGTCAGATAGCGCGGAGCGCGGGCCACGAAGGCGCGGACGGTCGCCTCGATCGCCTCACGGTGACGCCGCAGGGGCAACCCCTGGAGCTCGGAGACGAGCTCCGCGCTCCAACACTCGACGATCGTCACGAGAAAGGCAACGGACGCGGGCGTCGGCTCTCCGATGGCGCGCGCGACGGCGTTGAAGGAGCCGCGACGTCGGTCGTCGGCCCAGTCGTCGAGCGCGTCGATCAGGTAGAGCAGGCGCCCGAGCGCGCGAGCGAAGCGCCGAATCTGGTGGCTCGCCGCCTCGGTCGCCGTGGCGAAGACGACGACGCGGTCCATCAACTCGGCGCTCCCCTCGGCGAGGGCGTCGAGATCGGCCGTCAGATCCGCCTCACGCTCACGCTGGCGCTCGAGCAGGGCCTTTGCTTCGGTGACGTCGAAACCAGCTGCGACGAGCCAGCGCTCGGCCGCCTCGATCTCGCGCGAGTAGGCGCGCCACGCCAGATGGCTGCGCAGGCGCTCACGGTCGCGGCGATCGTCCTCGATCTTCTGGCCCGCCAGAAAAAGCTGGAGCTTTGCCACCGCCTCTGTCGCCGGCCAATCGGCGGCGATCGCCATCCGCTTCGGCGCCAAGGGGATCGGGCAGGCCACCTTCGCGCGTGGCGCCGCCACCTCGGCGAGACCGTCGCAGACGAGGAGCAGCAAGCTCGCGTCGTACCCCGCCATCAGCCGCGTCCGCAGACGAAACTCCGTGCCGAACCGACGACAGAGCCCGCACTGAGCAGGGAACATCGCCCGACGCGTCGCCCGATCCGCTGGCTCGAAGTACCCGAACATCCCACCCCCCGCGCTCGACCACCAGCGCGCTTCGGAACATTCGCTCGAAGCGAAGCGCCGCATGGCCCTGGGCCCGCCAGGCGCCTCCGACAACCCGAGAGTCTGTCACAGTTCGAACCCTCTGACAATCCACCCGCCGCTCAAAGGATTGCGGCTCGCCGATTGACTTTGTCGATTGGGCAACGTATCATTCAATGTAATACAGTTTTGATAGGTTCAACAATGAAACGCGCGTCGCACTCCAGACTTCTCCTGATCGCACAGCTTTCGATCATCCTCACGCTTTCAACCGGTTGTCTGCCAAAGCGGCTAACTCCGACACGAGACACGGCAGCTTCCGCTGACGCCGAAGGGCTCGGTTCGGACGTCGTGGACGGCGGGCTCGATAGCGAAACGATCGATCTCGCCGATGACGGCACCACAAACGACCTCGCCGACGATGTCAGGTCTGATTTCAGCGCCGACGCCGTCGTCGACGCGGTCACGTCCGCTAGCGGTGACACGGGCGATGCTCCCGCGCCTGACAGCGCGATCGACGATGTATTGGCCAACGATGTATCGGGCTCGGACCAAGATTCCGTAACCGACATTGAATTGGGACCTTGTCTCGACATCCAATGCCCTACGAGCTTCGTTTGTGTAGCTGTCGGTGTCGAGCCACGCTGTGTCTGCAACGCGCCGAGCTGTAACGGTTGCGACACATCGGGGACCGGGCGGGCGTGCCTGAAGGGCGAGATCTGCGACGCTGGATCCTGCGTTTGTCCGGGGGCGAGCGTCGCTCCCGATCCCCAGAAACACAACGCCTGCAGCGACGCCGGCTATGTGTGCAGCGCCCTCGGCGCACCGTGTCCGCCGGGGTTTGGCTGCGACGCGAATACAGGAGCCTGCGTCTGTCAGAACGCCAGCTGCTCGGGATGCGAGAGCGCAGGCCGAGATTGTCTGAAAAATGAAACCTGCACGCTGATCGATGCCAAGCGCAAGTGCTCTTGCAACGGCGACACGGCGTACGATCCGTCGAAGCTCGATGGTTGCAACGGCACGGCGTACACCTGCGGCAATGAGACCCAGAGCTGCGGTGAAGACTTCATCTGCAGCGGCGGCGCGTGTCTGTGCACCCTCGCGAGCTGCACCAACGGCTGCGGCGAAACCTGCCGCAAAGACGAGACCTGCACGGCTCAGAACCAATGCGTCTGTGGCTCCGACCCCGGCTGCGGCCTGTTCGGCGAAGAGATGGACTGCATCAGCGGCAAATGCCAATGCGGCGCCCTCGGCCGCCCCTGCCCCGACGGCTACCGCTGCCAATCCGGCACTTGCGTCTGCCTCGGGAGCGTGGCCGGCGTTCTTGGCGAAGCCTGCAAGCTCTCTCTTGACATCTACTACGGCGGCGTCAAGATGGACAATCGGTTTGTGTTGATGTACTCGCTCGGGGCGAGTGGCCGGGTCTACGTCGTCGATGCAAAGCGCAAACATCGGCGGACCATCGGAGCGAGCAAGTATTTCGGAATCAACGGTTTACAGAGCGCCTGGGTATCGACCAACGGTACGATCTACGCCGTCCCAGCGAACGCACCGAAGACGGTCGTTCGTTATGACGGAACGTCGTGGACGACCGTTCATACGGCAAAACAGTTTCTCGTCTCGATCTGGGGTTGGGGCTCGCGGATATTCGCCGTTGGCGCCGCTGGCACGATCGTCGAATTCGACGGTAGCCAGTGGACCGAGAAGAGCGTCGGCACAGACGGTTTCTTCTTCGTCGCTGGGAGTTCGCAGAATGATGTCTGGGCACTGGGGCCAGCAACCTACCATTACAATGGAGTCCAGTGGAGCGCAGACATCGCGCCAGTCTGGAGTGTTTCATCGGTCTCGAGCGCTGCGGACGGGGGAGTTCTGGTATTCGGAAAGTCTCAATCGGACGTCCAGCAAATCGTGGTGCGAACTGGCGACACGTGGGTTCCTATCCCGCTGCCTCCGCAGATGATTGACGTCGATCGCGTGGCGATCGGACTCGGCGGAGTTGTCTATGCGGCGGGATCTTGTACGTCATCGAATTGTGTCCTCCGATATTCGTCGGACAAGTGGACGACTGTTCTCTCCGAGGAGGATTTCGGAAATAGCACGCGATTCATGGTTCCAATCGGACCAGGCGAGCTATTGATCAACGGGTTGAGTGGCAGCCATGGAGACACGTTGCGACTTCTCCAAGCTCCGTCGGGCGACAGCGGAGATTGGTCTCGGACCTGGATCAGCACGAGCCCGTTCAACTTCTCGAACGGTCTGGCGAGCGACGCGATTTATGGCGCAAGGTCATCGGGCGTTGACAACAAGCCGCCGTATCTGATCGGGTTCTTCAACGGGGTGAGCTGGCTGCCCATCGAGGTTGAGTCGGTCAGCTGTAGCGATTGCGGAAATCCAACCGCTGTCTGGCCGGCCGCCGTTGATGACATCTGGGTCGGTGGATTCTACGACGCGATGATTCGCCGCAAGGGAGGCGTGTGGACGAACTACCCCCTCCCACATGCCAGTACCGTTTGCTATGGGATCTGGGGCTCGAGCCCGACCAATGTCTACGCGATTGGGTTTGGACCAATTGGATACGTCTTTCAATTCAACGGCACGACATGGAAAGACGTAACACCTGGAACGGAAACGAGCTTCGACACGATCTGGGGCTCGGGCCCAGACGACGTTTATGTATCGGGAACTTCAGCGGTCTACCACTTCAGCGCGGGGAAATGGGAAGTCGTCCAGGGTCTTTCCGGTGATAATTTCGGAAAAAGCCTGTGGGGCAGCGGACCGAAGGACGTCTGGGGCGTTGGTGCAGATCTCTGGCGATTTGATGGACAAAGCTGGAAAGTGATGACGCTGCCTCTCGGCGCGACCGCGCAATCGGTGCGAGGTACGAGTGCAACCGACGTCTTCCTCAACGGGACCAATGGGGTCTATCGCTGGGATGGCCAGCAATGGGGCCCGCAACTTCCGTACAACGAGCTGATCTGGGTGGACGACGTGCAGATGTTCACCGTTGACGGGTTTCACATCTTCCGCTGACGGTTCAGCGCTGTCCGACGATCGCCCTCCTGCGTAGACAAGCCGAAGGACGCGTACCATCAGCTGGTAACCGACGGCGCGTTTGGCGTTTGAAGCGTATCGGCTCATCGGCTATACTTTTCCAGGCAACTGAAATCCAGAAACACGATGATCGACCTGCCGGACGCGTGCGCGCAGGCCAGATGGAGACCACAATGAAGCTACGGCTCAATCTCCACTACTCCGTTTTCGCACTCGTACTCCTTTGGGGCGCAGCCGCTGCCGCACAGACCTACCATAACGGCTCGATCAATCAAAGCGAGACCTGGGCTGCCGGCGAGCACGTAGTAAACGGTTACATCAACATCCAAAATAACGCCGTCCTGACGGTGGCGCCGGGAGCCGTCGTCAAGTTTCAGAACAACTACACGATCAGCGTGGACATCGGCAGCATCAGCCTGCACGGTACAAAAGACCAACCGATCATCTTCACCCACCAAACCTCACCCGATACGCCCGCGCGCAACAGCTGGCAGGGAATCTACGTTCAGAAAACGTCCGGAGTGAGCGGAGGTTTGATCGAGTGGGTCGAATTCCGCGGAGCGAGCACAGCCCTGTATTTGCAGCTCGACGGCGGCTCCATCGCGATCAAGAACTCGAAGTTCTCCCGCGGCAGCACGGGCATCGAAATCTATCAGAACTCTTGCAACGACAGCACGGTGACCATCGAATCCTCGTATTTCGAAGACCTCGATCGCTCGATCGGCGCCAATGCCAATAACTGCGGCAACCATAGCCTGGTCGTTCGAGCAAACGAGTTCAAGAACTTCCGCGGACCCGCCGTCGACATCGGAAGCTCGGGATATCGATACAATTCCTCCCTCGCTCGGGTGGAGAACAATCTCATCCACAATCCGCAAACGGGCGTGAACAACAACGCGGCCCTCTCATTTCAAAGCTCGTCACGGGTGCAGGTGCGATTCAACACTCTGATCGGAACGCCGACGGATCAATATGGAACGACGTACGGGATCTACCTCTCCTCTCCGTATACGGGGACAGTCGTCGCTGGAAACGTGGTGATCGGATTCAAACAAGCGGGGATCGCCGGCTATGGTTCTGCGACGGTCGCGGTGAACAACAACGTGTTCGGACACAAATACAATGGCACAACCGACTGCAACTACCAGACATCTACATCGTCCTCGACATGCAAGCTCGCGGAGGCGAACAACACCAATCTCGACCCGATGTTCGTGGACACGGCGAACGGGCAGTTCGACATCACGAACAAGACCCTGATCGACTCGATTACGGCGAGCTCGTATCCCGACATCACGACGGACTTCAGAGGAAACGCGCGGGGAACGAAGCTAACCCCGGGCGCCTTCGAACAGGCGATCGGTGTCTTGTCGGTCGAGGCGGTTCCAGGCTACGCGTTCATTCCGCGAGCCGGAAAGACCGTGATTTTCCGCGTTCTCGGCGACGGCTTCACCGACAAGTGCGGCACGCCCCAGGTCAACATCGCCTTGGCGACGACGTTGGTGCAGTATATCAGCCCGAGTGAGTTGCAGGTCCAGGCAACGATCGCTCAGTTCGCGAGCGGCCCACGTGACGTTCAAGTCGTGATCCCCGTAAATCTCGGCGTCCCGGGCTGTGAACAGGAAAAGTCCGGAAAGCTCTTCGGTGGGTTTTCTATCGTTCCGCCGTTGACCCTGGATTCGTTGGCGTCGATCGTGCCCAATCAGGCCGCCGTAGGAGACAAGATCAGCGTGACCATCACCGGCACGGGCTTCTATGCGGGGGATGTCATCACGCTGCTGAATGGGACGTCGGTCGAGGCCTCGATCATCGTGTCGAACGTCAAGATCGTCAGCACCTCGAAGATTACGGCGGATCTCAGCCTGCTGCCGGGGCCGACGAGCAAGTTGAACCTGAAGTTGCGGGTGGACTCGGTGGACAAAGAGTTTGCCGAGGTTCCGAACGCGTTTACGGTGCGGCCGCAGGGGACGCCGACCGAGCACAGCGGCAAGCTGCCGGGGTCGGATCCGTCCTGCAGC
The DNA here is from genome assembly GCA_020430585.1 of Myxococcales bacterium. Taxonomy (GTDB): domain Bacteria; phylum Myxococcota_A; class UBA9042; order JAGQJP01; family JAGQJP01; genus JAGQJP01. Next base: position 10,663 of record JAGQJP010000762.1, read on the forward strand.
GGGAACAGTTGTAGCTGGGAGGGGACGAACCGGATCATCGACTCGTTGACGGTGCCCAGCGGGGTAACGCTGACGCTTCAACCCGGGGCCGAGGTGCTCGTAGATGCGGGTAAGAGCATCACGATCGAGGCGGGCGGGAGCCTGGTGATCGCCGGGACCGAGCTCAATCCGGTCGAGCTCAAGCCGAGTGTCGACGGGGCAAATTGGGCGGGCGTGCGAATCCTCTCGAACACGACGTCGAAGACGCTGAGCTACGTACGGATCTCGGGGACGACGGTCGGGCTCTACGCCGATGGTGTGACGGGGCTGATCGTCCGAGACTCGGTGATCGAGAAGTCGGGACAGGGTATCTGGGTCACGACGGGCGCCGATGTGACGCTGCAGGACAGCTTGATCAGCGACGTCAACGATGGCGGCTACGTCAGCAATGGCGGAACGCTGCGCTTGCGTCGGGTGATGCTGACGCAGTACGGAAATTACGGGATCAACGTCTTCGACGCCAGCTCGAAGCTCGACGTGGCGAGCTCGGTCTTCTATCTGCCGAAGTCGTCGGCGAAGGCGGCGATCATCTCGAAGGGATCGGGGCTGATCGCCCTCAACACCTTCGACGGGGCCGGGCCCGGGCTCGTGCCGACGGGCGGCGTCGGGATCGACGTGGGCAACGCAAGCCCGTCGGTGGCGACATACGTGGTCGGCAACATCGTCACACTGTTCAAGACGCAGGGGCTGATCTACAACAGCGGCAACACGCAGGTGCGAATCGCCCACAACGACGGGTGGCAGAACGGGGCGACGACGCGCTGTGAGTTTCAGGACAAGAAAGACGGCTCGTGCGCCAACGAGCCGAGCAATCCGAACAAGATCGGGACGACGGCGGAGCCGAACCTGAGCGTCGATCCGAAGTTCCGCGATCTCTTGAACCACGACTATCGCCTGCTCGGAGCCTCGACGCTCTTCGATCAGTTCGACAACAAGCTCGTCGCCGGTCTGCCGACCGATGACCTCGGCAAGAATCCGCGGGACGCGAAGATCGACATCGGCGCTTGGGAGACGCTGATCATCAAGGATGTCGAGCCGGGCTACGGAATTCGCGGCGACACGGCGCTGACCGTGGCGCTGATCGGCCACAACTTCCCGAGCAAGGTCGAGGTGCTCTTCGACTCGAACGTGCCGGACACCGAGACGCAGGTGGTGGCGACGAATCCGACGACGGTCGATGCGAACAAGGTCAACGTCACGCTGACGATCGACGCCAAGGCGCTGCTCGGTCTGTGGGATGTCGAGATCAAGTCGACGACGACGGGCGAGATGTACCGCGCGCCGTCGCTCTTCCGCGTGATCGACCCCTATCTGAGCGACATGACCAACCCGATCTGCATCGAGGATGCCCTCTGCACGATCAGCTTCGACGTCTGCAACCCCGATGGCGCCGCCGTCGACGTCCAGCTCGCGCCGAACGCGACAGAGAACGTCGAAGGTCTGAAGCTCGACACGGTCTCGACGTGCTCCTACACGATCACCTTCACGGCGCGCCTGATCGATTCGCAGAACGACACCGAGCAGACGACCCTCGACCTCACGGTCGCCGACACGGGCCACGTCGAATCGAAGAAGACCCTGACCGTGACGATCCGCAACAAGATCCTCGGCAACAGCAAACCGACGCTGGTCGCTCTCGACACGCCCGAAAACGGCGCGATCCTCAGCGAGCTGACGCCGATGCTGCGCGTGATCAACGCCACCGACGGAGACGGCGACCCGCTGGTCTATCAGTTCGAAGTCGACACGGCGAACACCTTCCTCAAAGAGAGCCCGAACTACGTCTCGAAGACGATCACCGAAGACAAGAGCGGCAAGACCATCTGGCAGCTCGAGTCGCTGCTCAAGGACCACACGCGCTACTATTGGCGCGTGCGAGCGTACGACGGGCTGGAGTACGGCGACTGGTCCGAGGTGAACACCTTCCTGATCAAGACCTCGAACGTCGGCCCGACCAAGCCCGTTTTGATCGACCCGATCGACGGGAAGGTCGTGCAGGGGCCGGTCGCGCCGATCTTCGTCCTCTTCGCCTCCGACCCCGACGACGGGCGCGATTTCACGCTCAATTTCGAGCTCTACAGCGACGCGGGCCTGACGCAAAAGGTCAAGGTCCTCGAGGGGATCAAGCCCGGGGCCGGACCGAACACGACGCTGAGCATTGGCGGCGTCCTCGCCGACGGCACGTACTACTGGCGGGTCAAGGCGATCGATCCCGCCACCGCCGAGAGCGAATGGTCCGAGGTGAAGAGCTTCGTGATGACGACGGGGCTGATCGGCGACGGGACCGAGGGCGACACGACGACGCCCGATGGCGTAGAACCGGACGGCGTCACGCCCGACACCGACAACGCGGACACGGGCGGCGACGACACGTCGAGCTACGATGGCGGAAACGACGTCTCGGCCAACCTCGACAACGTCTCTCCGAACGACGACGGGAGCAACCCCGACGGTCTCAGCGGCGACAGCGACACCTCGAAGAAGGGCGGCGGTGGCTGCCAACAGACGAGCGGCACGTCGAATCCCTTGGCGTTCCTTCTCTTGCTGCTCGTCGCCGTCGCAATCCGCCGCTGGCGAGCGGTTCGCTCGATCTAGCCGAAGACCTCCACGCTTGATGTAGTCCACTTCTTGGTGCGTTATTTAGTCGTGCATCAAGGTCAATGTGCACGACGCCAAAACACATCTGTCGCGATATCGCGGCGAGCTTCTTCGAGCCGCTCCCCGACGGCCTCCTCGATGCCTTCGAGGGCCGAGGCGAGTGAGAATCCTCCTCGACACCTGCACCTTCCTCTGGCTCGGGTAGTGTCAACAAGGTTGTGCTCTTTTCTCGTGTAGGCGTTTGGTGAAGAACGGTAGATTGGCGTGGAGTCTCCCGACGGGGTTGGCCCTCCAGTGTACTTCCATCCTCGCCGCGACGAAGGCCAA
>JAGQJP010000763.1 GCA_020430585.1 Myxococcales bacterium
CGCGCATCCCGGCGGTCGGGGCGATCGTCGGCACGATCCTAGATCGAATCGGCTCGCCGCGCGTTAGTCTATGGACGTCGAAACGGAACCCGAACACCATCGTCGAGGAGAACCGCGTGAAAAGACAACGAACATTGTGGTTGGTGTTGAGCCTTTCGCTCGCTTCTGGCCTGACCAGCGCCTGCGCGCACGAACGTGGAACCGGCCAGCGAAAGCGGGCGACGACGATCGCACATCAGCAAAAGCCTCTACCGGTCCTGAACATCTCGTTCATGCTGCGCGGGTACTTCTTCGCGTTCGCCAAGACAAGCGTCGGGATCGGGGGCTACGGCCGGTCGAACAACTACCCCGTGCCGATCAGACACAGACCGAGGACTCCAGGGGTGTACCTCGCCGTCGATACGAAGACGGACAAGCGTTTCTTCCTGAAGTTCCAGGCGATTCGCGTCACGCTCGGCAACAGCACCGATCGGATGGTCTACTTCCGCGCCCAGGACAGCCGGCTCTCGATCGTCCAAGAAGCGCTGGGCCGAGACGGACGCTGGCGTCCGATCGAATATCTCCCGCACAGCTTCTGCGGCAACAGCTACCACAGGCTCGGCCTCCCCGCGGGCTACCAGTGGACCTTCGTCGCGCCGCGCTACCACGGCAGCTTCCGCACCAAGCTGCGCATCCGGCTGATCAAGCCCTCGGGTGACATCGTCTCTGACGCCTTCTGGGGCAGCATCAATCCGGCCCAGTTCAGCGTGAAGCGCCCCTATCATCCGCGCAACGTGATGGACCCCTACACGAATTGAGACCACGACCCCAGACCACAGCCGATCGTCTGGCGAATCGGCTTGCGCAACCAGGCCCGCACGGTGACACGGCGGTCGGTCGCCGTCGGCGACGTCACCAGCTCGTGGCACAAAGGTGCGGAAAGGTGCAACGGTGGTTGATGGCCGGTGCAACGAAGACGGGGGAGACCTGGGTCGTTGACGATCTGGGTTACCTCAGCTTTCGAATTCCACGCACGAACTGGTTGCTCCGGTTCCAAAAGGCCGTCGAGCGCTTCGAGCTGGCGGGTAGCGTCCTCGATCAGATTCATCACGGGCTGAGTAACGGGACGTCGTTCGCGATCCGGATTGGCGTCGTGGGGCAAAGCTGGCTCGTTCGTCTGCAGCCCCGGACCGCAAACGGAAAGTAGCCCCGACGCTCGCCGCGCGGCGCTTTTTCGACCAGACAACCCGTCCGTCCGGGGTCTTGACCCTGAGCCCGAGCCCCGTCTGCATCGCCTGCGTGTCGCCCGGCGACCGGCCCTCCTGGACAGCGCGACCTCCGCATCGTCAATCGAGGGCGCGGTAGACGACCTCGACGATCTCGAGCTCCCGCTCTCCGGCGGGCGTCTCGACGATCACGACGTCGCCGACCTCGCGCTTGAGGAGCGCTCGAGCCAGTGGCGAGACCCAGCTGATCCGGTTGCGGGCGAGGTCGATCTCGTCGACCCCGACGATCGCGTAGCTCTTGAGCTCGTCGTCCTCGTCCCGCAGCGTCACGCTGGCCCCGAAATAGACCGAGGTTCCGCGCTGCTGGGCGGGATCGACGACGATCGCGCTGTCGAGCCGCTGGTCGAGGAAACGGATCCGACGGTCGATCTCGCGTAGCCTCCGCTTTCCGTAGTGGTAATCCGCGTTCTCCGAGCGGTCGCCGTTTCCAGCAGCCCAGGCGACCACCGCCGTCACCTCGGGGCGCGTCTTGCCGACGAGCGTCTGACGTTCGGTCTGCAGTGCGCGGAACCCGCTCGGAGTGATGTAGTTTCGCCCGAGGCTCGGCGTTTCGGACGATTCGGCGTCCGCTCCAGGGGCGATCCGCGCCCGCTCGCTCGACTCGAGGGTGAGCTCGGCCGCAACGGGCAAGTGGTCCGAGAGGACGACATCAGCCACCGGTCGAGCCGGCTCGTCGACGCGCCAGTCGGGGCTGGCGATGATATGGTCGAGCCGCTGGGCGGGAGCGCGGGTCGGGTAGGACGGCGCCCCGTCGCCGTGGCAATCGTGGGCTCCAGTGCGGCGCAGCAGCTCGGCGAGCTCGTCGCGCTCGGGCGTCGTGTTCAGATCGCCGAGCAAGACGTAGGGGCGCAGATGAGGTTGCATCGACTCGGCGACGGTGCGCAGCTGCTCGGCGCGGTCGGCATCGCGGATCGAGAGGTGGGTGGTCAAGACCCAGAAGGGGGTCGGCGCGGCGATCTCGGCGATCAGCAAGACCCGCTGCTCGTCGTCTCGGCAAAAGAGCTCGATCCGCCGCTTCGTCGCGATCCGTTCGCGCGAGAGTAGCGCGATCCCATAGCGCGCCTCGGCGTTGCGCTCGAACAGCGCAGGCACGTACGCGTGGTGCATCCCGAGACGCTCGGCGACGCGCGCGCTCTGGTCGCCGCCATCGCCCATCACCCAGCCCTGACCGACCTCTTGGAGGGCGATCACGTCCGCCTCCCAGCTCCCGAGCCACTCGGCGATCGCTTCGACGCTCGAGTCGAGGCCGAGGCGGATATTGAACGTCAGGAACCGTACCACTCGGTGACCTCCTTTCCCCGCTCGGGTAACGGAAAACGGATCGCGAAGCGCGTCCCCTTGCCGAGCTCACTGTCGCAGCTGATCTCACCACCGTGCTCTTCGATGATCTGTTTGGTCAAGGCCAAACCCAGGCCCGTGCCGCTCTCTTTGGTCGAGAAGAAGGGCTCGAAGATCCGCTTCTGCGACTCGGCATCGATGCCCGCGCCCGAGTCGGAGACCGTCAGCTCGACGCCCCCGCCGACGCGGCGCGCTCCGATCGCCAGCCGACCACCGCGGGGCATCGCCTCGAGAGCGTTGCGGATCAAGTTGATCAGCGCCTGCTTGATCTGATTCTCATCGATCGAGATGTACGGCAGCGTCTCGAGCTCGACGGCGACCTCGACACCATGGCCCTGGAGCTCTTCGCGCAGGAAGAAGAGCAACCCTTCGACGAGGCGCTTGACGTCGACCTCGAGGCGGTCGGGCTTCGGTGGGCGGCCGAAGCGCAGATACTGCTCGGTAACCCCCGTGAGCCGATCGATCTCGCGCTGGATCGCCTGGAGCAAGGCGATCGGCTCGTCTTTGTCGCCGTCGAGCGCCGCCAGCTCCTCCTCCAAGAGCTCGGCGTTGAGGCCGATCGAGCTCAGCGGGTTGCGAATCTCGTGGGTGATCTGGGACATCATCTTGCCCACCGCCGCTAGACGCTCGTTTTGCAGCAGGCGCGCTTCCGTCGCCAGCTTCTCGGTGACGTCCTCGCCGATCAAAAGCAACCCCGAGATCGCCGCCTCCTCACGAAAGGGCTCGACGCGCCAATCGACCTTGACCTCGGACTCGGCGACGGCGAGGGGCACCGCTTCGAATCGGCAGACGGGCTGCTCGGCTGCCAACACGGCGCGAATCTGCTTGACGAACTGCTCGATCGAGGCAAACGGCGCGAGCTCGGCGACGGGCCGCCCGACGAGATCACCTTCGGAGGCGCGGAGCAGATCGAGGGCCGGTCGGTTCGCTGACTGCACCGTCAAGTCGAGATCGCAGACGACGAGCGCCGAGGGGATCGACTGGATCACGTTCTCGTTGAAGGCCTGCAGCGTGGTCACCTCGTCATAGGCGCGCTGCAACTCGAGCTGGCGCGCGGCGAGCTCAGCATCACGTTGGCGCAGCGAGGCGGTCATCGAGTTCACGTCGGCGGCGAGCTGGCCGATCTCGTCGTGAGTCCGGATCTCGAGGCGCTGGTTGAAATCGCCGCGGGCGATCTCCTTCACGCTCGAGCGCAACACCCGTAGGGGGCGCAGCGTCCATTGCGAGATCAGGAGAATCAGAATCGCCGCCAGCAGCGCTGCGACCGAAGCGATCAACGTCGTCAGGCTGGAGCGGCGCTCCTCGCGATCGGCGATCTCGTTCGCCCGTGACAGCTGTTGGAACAGGTCGCGCTGAATTCGGCGCAGCTCGAGGCGAAACCAACGCACATCGGTGACGATCGCGGCGATCGCGGCGCTCGCCTTCTTCGACGCCGGATCGCGCTCGCCGATGTATTGATCGACCCAGCGCTGGAACTGGCGCTCCTTGCCCGTCAGCTTTTCGAGGCGGGCGAGCCAGAGGTGGATCTGGCGGCGGTGCGTCGCGTGCAGCTGGGTCAGCGCGCGCCGCCGTCTGAGGCGACGAAGCGCATTCTTCAGCGCGAGAAACGGGTTTGCCGCATAGAGATAGTCGCGAGAGAAGAGCCGCAAGCGCCGCTGCGGCTGCTGGAGCAAGACCTCGAGGTTCTTCGCGCTACGCACCAGCGTCGAGACCTCGAGGGAGGCGGGCAGAAGACCGTTGCGAATCAAGGCCGTGTTCTGTCGCAGAGTCGCCATGTTCGACAGGTTGTAACTCAACGCCACGCCGAAGATCGCAATCGCAGCGACGAAGGCGAGAAAAATCTTGGTGGTGACCGAGAGCTTCACAAATTGAAGGACCCATTGAAGCGCGTCGATAAAAACGTCGTGATCTTGGCGATCTCCACGTCAAATCGGCGATTATTTTGACTCTGCATCGGGTGCATGCTAGGTTTTTTAATTCAAAACAACAGGTTCACGACCTGGGCTAGTGGGGTGCAAAGCTAGCCCTCTTATTTGAAAATGACCAAATTATATCGCTTCTGCAGCGGCGTGGCGATCACTCTCTTCGCCAGCGGGTTCTCGCTGCCGGCCTCGGCGGCAGAGCGCCCACGCGTCGTCTTCGTCCGTTTTTCGCCGAGCGGCCGTGTCGTACCGCTGTTGGCGCGCAAGTTTTCGCAACGCCTGCGATCGCTGCTCCAGCAGAGCCCGAGCTTACGCCTGCTCGACGGCCAACGCCCACCGCAAAAGGCGCCCGTCGCCTCGAAGAAGATCGCCGAAGCTCGTGCGACGCTCACCCGGGTGCGGGCGCTGATCCAAAAGAAGAAGTATCGAGACGGCCTCAAAGCGCTCAAGCCCGTACTCGACGTCCTCAAACAGCCCGCAGCTCGCAAAGAAGCGCCGCGCCTGTTGATCGACGCGCACGTGTTGATGGCCCGCTGCTACTACGGGCGTTCGTACGCCGACAATGGCGACGACCACCTCGCGGCGGCCGTGCGGCTCGACGTAACGCTGAAGCTACCGACGAGCGCCGACGCCGAGTTGCGCGAATCGCTGGAGCGAATGCGCAAGATCGTCTCCTTCCAGGTCGCCGCCACGATTCAAATCAACGCGCCGCCAGACGCCAAGGTCGAGCTCAACGGGCGCGAGGTCGGACGCGCTCCCCTCACGCTGCACAAGGTTCCCCGAGGGGATCACGTGCTGCGGGTCTCCAAGACGGGTTTTCGTCCCTACGTCGCGATGCTGCAGGTCGAGCCCAAGAAAGACAAGACCGTCGCGGTGAGCCTCGTCGCCGATGGAAGCGGCGACGGCTATCCCAAGCGGCTCGAGGCGCTTCACGACGCGACCCGACGCGGCGCCTTCGATGGTGGATTTCAACGCGCGGCGGCCGTCTTGGTCAGCGGCCACGGCGCGACGCACCTGTTCACCGCGTACGTCTGGAAGGCAGGCAACACCTATCGCCTCTCGGGCTACCTCTACTGGAGCGCCACGCAGCACGTGCGGGAGCTCGAGCCCGTCTCGATCGACGGCGAGCTGAACGGCCTCGGCGTCGGGCTGGCGCTCTTGCAGTCGCGGCTGGAATCGGCGCTGAAGAGCGAGACGAGCCGACCGCTTCTGGCCAAACGCCCGGCCTTCTACCTCCTCGGCGGTCCCCTCAAGCCCAAGCCCGTGAGCCCGACGAACGTCGTCATCGCACCGAAGCCGGGCGAGCTCCTCGCTCCGAAGACGCCCGTCGAGACCAAGACGCCCGTCGAGACCAAGACGCCCGTCGAGACCAAGACGCCCGTCGAGACCAAGACACCGAGCGAGACGAAGACGCCGAACAAACCGAGACAGGTTCTCGATGACGATACGCCGCTGGACAAGCCGAAACCCGATGACTCCCACGACCCCTTTCGTCCCAAGCCGCGCGTGGTCTGGTACAAGAGCTGGTGGTTCTGGACCGCGGTCAGCGTCGTCGTCGTCGGGTCGGTGACCGCTGGGACCGTGCTCTATTTTCGGAATCGAGGCAGCGATGGCTCTACATTTTCGACCGTCGTGCGCTGGTAACGCCGCCAGCGCCGACGCGCTTTTTCGACGCGTGATGGTGTGCGCCGTCTGGCTCTTTGTCGCCGCGGCGCTCTATCTCGTTCCGGGCTGCGCCAATCCCGCCGACACCGGGACCCTCGAGGTGGCGGTGATCGTGCCCCCGTCGAGCGCCAGCGATCCATTTCAAGGCGTCGACTTCATTAGGATTACCATCAGCGGCGTGACGATCGAGAACCCCCTCGTCCAGACCTTCGCCTTCGCCAATCGCTCGGGGGCGATCCGCGGTGTTCCCTTTGGCAGCGGGCGACAGGTGCTGCTCGAGGGGCTCGTCGACAGCCCCGACGGCCTCGTCGTCGCTCGGGGACGCACGATGCCCTTCGAGATTCACTCGGGGACGATTCCGAAGCTCAATCTGTTCCTCAATCGGGTCAACAGCTTCGCCCCGACGAGCTCGGCGACGAACAAGACGGCGACGATGTTCTTCGAGGACCGCGTGGGGGCGCCGATCGTCGAGCTCGCCGACGGTCGGATCCTGATCGCCGGCGGCGCCTCGCTCTCGAGCGACGGCAGCATCGCCAAGGTCACGAATACGGCGGTGATCTTCGACCCGAACACGGGCGATTTCAGCCTGCTCGCCGCCAAGCTACAATTTCCGCGGGCGAACCACAGCGCGACGCTCCTCGACGACGGTACGGTGCTGATCGCCGGCGGCGTGACGCTAATCGACAATCAGATCGACCGCGTGCGCCCCTGCGAGCGCTTCGACCCGAACCTCGAGCGCTTCGTCAGCTCGGCGACGCTGACCTTTGGCCGGGCGTTCCACACGGCGACCAAGCTACCCGACGGCAGCGTCGTCCTCGCGGGCGGCGTACAGCCCAGCTCGTCGAGCACCAACTACCTGAGCAGCGTCGAACGCTATGTCCCCGATAACGATGCCTTTCAAGCGCTGACCGACCTCAGCGTCCCGCGCTCGCATCACACCGTGACGGTCGACCCCAACGACGGGCAGACGCTCTACCTGATCGGGGGACAGAACGAGTCGGGCGGCCTCGACTCGATTCAGATCTACGCGGCGCCGATGTCCGGCGGCTCGCCCTCCCTCGGACCGACGATGAAGAGCCCCCGCGTCCATCACACGGCGACCTGGCTCGCCGACCTACAGCTGGTGGCGATCATCGGCGGCTTCCCGAACGAGCAGCAGCTCGATGCCCCGTTGGCGGACTGCGAGTTCTTCAGCGTCTTCGAGCGCAAGCTCGTCGACGCGCCACTGGCGACGATGAACAAGCCTCGCGGCTTCCACAACGCGGCGGCGATCGACGGCAAACGAATTCTGATCTACGGCGGCTCGATCGGCTCAGGGCTGATCGGCGACGCCGAGATCTTGCAGGCCAAGAGCCAGAGCGAGATTCGCCTGGCGGTGTTGCAGAGCTCCAAACCGGTCGCACCGCGGGCGATGGGCCAGATTCTCCGGCTCGCGAACGGCCAATTCTTGATTCTGGGAGGCGTCGCCAGTCGCACGTCATTCCAGGGTGAACGGCGGGGCGAGTTGTTCACGGCGGACAACTGAGCGGAAGGTGCGCATGCGTCGTCTCATTGGGTTGATCGGGCTCGGCTTGGTATTGGTCGCCTCCCCCGCGTGGGCGACGGTCGACGGCACCCTGCCCGCGAAATATCAGTCGTTCCGCGTCTTCGGGAAGGGAGTCGGCTTCGGCAACACGCTGATGTCGGCAACGACCAGCAACCCGTTAGTGAACCAGATCCTGCTCCCCAACTCGACGGCGGCGATCAACGGCATCCCTTCGGACGCGACGATTCGCGGGGCCTACATCTTCTGGTCCGCCAGCACGCCCGACAGCGGCACCGACAGCACGGTCGACATCACCTGGACCGACAGCTTCAAGAGCTCGAACCTCAGCGCGGACCGCTGCGTGACGGTCAACGGCGGCCAGTCCCTCGGCACCTATTACTATTGTCGCCGCGACATCACGGCGCTCTTGACGCAGCACCGCGGGCCGGCGAGCTGGAACGGCGAGTACCTCGTCGGCGGCGTCAACGGCAAGGTCGGCGTGGTCAACCCGAACAACCCGTCGCAGTGCGCCCAGAGCGATCCCGGCTGCCAGGGGCGCTACGCCGGCTGGTCGATGGTGATCGTCTACGACACGCGGATCAGCGACAACACGCTGCGCGACGTGATCATCTACGACGGCTTCATGCTGCTCGACGCCCGCGTCGGCTCAGCGGGGATCTTCCCCTTTACGATCTCGGACTTCCTCGTCGGCGACCCGGCGCGAGGCACCCTGACCGCCTTCGCCCTCGAGGGCGACGAGTTCCTCGGCGTGCCGCCGCAGGACAGCGACCCCGACCCGAACACCCAGTGCTCGAACTGCTTCGACTTCCTCGCCTTCAACGGCACCAAGCTACAGGACGAGCGCTTCTGGCCGAACAACATCTTCAACAGCTCCAACGGGATCGGCGTCGACATCGACACGATCGACATCTCGAGCCTGCTCAAGCCGAACATGACGACGGCGACGATCACCGTCGGCTCGGGGGACGGCTCGATCCCGACGGTCCCGGCGGTGCACGGCTACGGCGAGCTCTTCCTCTACGGCTACACGATGCTCTCCTTGGACCGCCTCTCGCCGAACTTCCGCCGCCCGCTGACGACCTACGTCGGGCTGCCGAACAAGGCTGGCCCCGGCGAGACGATCACCTTCCAGATGACGATCTCGAACGAGGGCTCGATCGGCGCCGAAAACGTCGTGGTCAAGCTCGACCAGTACACGCCGACGGGTTGCAGCTACGTGCCGAACTCGACGAAGGTCGACGGGGCCGACGCCCCGGGTGACGGCGCGATCAGCCCGCTGCGCAACGGGCTCAGCCTGGGGAACATCCCGATCTTCCCCGAGGACTTCAACCGCACGATCAGCTGGCGCTGTCGGATCGACGGCAACGTGACGGTGACCAAGATCACCTCCCAGGCGACGATCAGCTACACCTACGTCAACGGCAAGTTCTCGGATGCGGTCAAGACGCCGATCGCCGAGGTCGAGATCGTCGCACCGAAGCTCCAGAGCCCGCAGAAGACGGTGCAGAAGGCGCAGGCGCCGCTCAACGAGTTCCGCCCGGGGGACACGATCCTCTACCGCATCGTCTTCAAGGACGACTCGGGCGCCGGGATTGGCGGGATCGACTTCACCGACGACATGCCGCCCGAGGTCAAGCTGCTGTTCGTGATCTCCGACTTCGACTCGTCGCAGTCGAACCCGACCGGCGGTGTCAACGGCACGGGCCGCGTGGTGGTCAAGGGGATCAACGCGCCGCCAGGCGGGCAGGCGACGGTGACGATCACCGCGCAGATCCTGAGCGTCGACGAGCTGATCGCCAAGGGGATCACCACGATCAACGGGCACCTGGTGAAGAACCAGGGCACGGCGACCCTCGGCACGCTGACGCGGACGACCGACGACCCGACCAAGCCCGGCGCCACCGATACCACCGACTTCACCCTGACCACGGGGATCGACATCAGCGCGACCAAGAGCGCCGTCGATCTCAACGGTGGCGTGCTCAAGCCCGGCGAGACCGTGCGCTACACGATCAGCGTGACGAACAAGGGCACGAATCCCGGGACGGTGAACATCGTCGACAACATGCCGACGTTGGTCGGCGCGGCGACGAACATCGTGATCAGCGGCAGCCACACCCAGAGCTATCTACCGCCGCCATCGGGGAGCAATCAGACGGGGCTTCTGACGATCAGCAACTGGATCGTCCCCCCCGGCGGCACGGTGACCGCGCGATTCGATGTGCCCGTGCTCGCCACCGCCAAGCACAACGACGTGATCCAGAACAAGGGCGTCGCACTGACGGTCAAAGAGGATGCAAGCCAGAACAAGACGATCGACTCGAACCCGCTGACGATCAACTTCCAGGCGGACCTGCAGAAATCGACCAAGACGGCGACCGACGTCAATGGCGGCGAGTGGGAGGCGGGCGATCAGGTGCGCTACACGATCACCGTCACCAACAGCGGCACCAAAGACGACACCAACGTCGTCGTCACCGACGTCGTCGACAGCGACCTGATCAACGTCGTCGCTGGGGCCGGCGGCACCTACAACGCCCAGACCCGGACGATGACCTGGACGATCGGCACCCTCAAAGAGGGCGAGACGCGGATCCTCGAGTTCACGGCGCAGCTCCCGGCGACGCTACCAGGGGCGCTACAGATCGACAACACCGCGACGATCCGCTCGGACACCTTCCCCAACGGGATCCAGCGCTCGGCGAACTTCGGCGTGGTGCCGCGGCCGCGCTTCAACCAGACGACGAAGACCGTCACCGACCTCAACGGCGGCGACTTCGAGCCCGGCGACACGGTGCGCTACACGATCACGGTCAAGAACAACGGCAGCGGACCCGCATCGAACGTGGTCGTCCGCGATCCGATCGACCCGAACCTGACCGATGTCGACGCCTCGGCGAACGGTGGAACGCTCTCGGGCAGCGAGATCGTCTGGAATCTCGGCACGGTGCAGCAGGGCGAGACCAAAGAGCTGGTCTTCACGGCGAAGATCAAGCCGGTGATCCCCGTCGGCACGCAGATCAAGAACCAGGCGAAGACCACCGCCACCGAGCTGCCCGGCGGCGACCTCTCGGACGATCCCGGCGATGGCACGCTGGGGGACGGCGACCCGACGGTGTTCAACGTCAAGAGCCAGGCGACGCTGACCCAGAGCCTGAAGGCCTTCAGCGACCTCAACGGCGGCGTGGTGCAGCCGGGCGATGAGCTCGAGTTCACGATCACCCTGAAGAATACGGGCAACGCGCCGGCGGACAAGGTCGTGATCCGCGACGTGCTCGTCTCCGGGCTGACCAAGGTCGCCCCGCAGGACGGCGGCGTCTACGATGGCAACAGCCGCACCGTGAGCTGGACGCTGGCGACGCCCGTCAACCCGGGAAGCGACGTGACCGTGCGGGTCCGCGTGACGATCGACCCCGCCTTTACCGGCGATTCGCTGACCAACCAGGGCTCGATCACCTCGGCCTCCTTCCCCGGCGTGGTCCAAACCAACGTCGTCACGATCCCGATCGTCCGACGACCGGACTTCGCGACCTCTCTCAAGAAGCTCGAGTTCGAGGGCACGGCGCCCGAGCCGGGCAAGGTCCTGACCTTCGTGATCGACGTGAAGAACACCGGGACGAAGGACGCGACGAACGTCGTCGTGCGCGACCCCGGCATCGACGCGAACCTGACGGTGATCGAGACGCCCGACGGCAGCTTCGACAGCGGCAGCCGCACGGCGACCTGGACCATCGGCACGATCAAGGCGGGCGAGACGCGTACGGTGCGCTTGCGGGCGACGATCAACATCCCGTTGGCGGATCAGACGGAGATCTGCAACCAGGCCTTCATCACCTTTGCCGAGCTGCCCGGCGTGCAGGTCGGGACGATCTCGCCGACGACGAGCACGCCGCCGCCGGATGGCGGGGAGAAGAGCTGCGTCAAGGTCTCGTCGAAGCCGAAGCTGAAGTTCGAGAAGACCTACGTCGACTCGAACGGGCTGCCGGTCAAGCCGAACGATCTGGTGACCTTCACCCTCGCCCTGCAGAACGATGGCACAGCGGTGGCGACGAACCTGACGCTCACCGACAAGCTCGACGCGAACCTGACCTTCGTCTCGGCTACCGACGGCGGGACCTTCGACGCGACGACGCGGACGATCACCTGGGTCTACACGGGGACGCCGAAGCTCGTCAACCTCGAGCTCGGCGAAGCGAAGAAGATCAGCGTCGGCTTCGTCGTGCGGGTCAAGACCCCGCTGGACAACGGGACCGAGATCCCGAACCAGGCCGAGGTGAGCGGCAACAACCTCGTGGCGCGGCAGCTCTCGGACGATCCGGCGACCACCGAGCCAGCGGAGAAGCAGCCCGATCCGACGATCCTCAAGGTCGTCTCGGGGGCCGACTTCACCCAGTCGACCAAGCTCGTCTCCGACGAGAACGGGCCACCCTTCCGTCCGGGTGATGTCGTGCTCTACACGATCGTCGTCAAGAACACGGGTGACGCGACCGGCAAGAACGTCACCGTCAGCGACACCCTACCCGCCGAGCTCGAGAAGCCCGAGCTGGTCACCGCTGGCACGCTGCAGGGGAACATCGTGCGCTGGAGCGCGTCGACGGTCCCGGAATTGGCGAACCTCGCCCCGGGCCAAGAGGTGAAGCTGAGCGTCAAGGCGACGATCAAGAAGCCCCTGGCCAACGGGACCAAGGTGATCAACCAGGCGGAGATCAGCGCCGATGGCGTCGTCACGCCATTCAGGACCGACGCCGACCTCTCGACGCCGACGCCCGAGCCGACGGTCTTCGAGGTCACCGCGGCGCCGAACCTCCAGACCTCGACCAAGACCGTCGAGGATCCCAACGGCGGCAAGGTCGAGCCGGGGGATCAGCTGATCTACACGATCACCGTGAAGAACACGGGAGACGCCGAGGCGGTCGACATCGAGGTCAAGGACACGATCGACACCCAGAAGCTGACGCTGATCGAGCCGATCGGCACGCCCCTCGGGGTCTTCGACGGACAGACGATCACCTGGAAGGTGCCCAAGGTCGGCCTCTCGCCCACGGGCGACGTCAAGCTGCAGTTCCGGGCGACGGTGATGAAGGGGCTGGCCAACGGCACGTTGCTGCGCAACGAGGCGCAGCTGCCGAACGTGACGCCGAATCCCTTCGTCGAGGTGACGATCACCAGCCTGCCGAAGTTCGAGACCTCGACCAAAGAGCTCGTCGACACGAACGGTGGCTTCCTCGAGCCCGGTGACGCGATCACCTACACGATCACGGTCAAGAACAGCGGGCCGGCGCCGGCGACGAACGTCACGGTGAGCGACACGCTGCCGCCACAGCTCGATACGATCGCCGTCCAGGACGGCGGCACGCTGAATGGCGGCACGGTGACCTGGGTCGTCGGCAATCTCGCGCCCGACGAGCAGAAGGTTCTGCACGTCACCGCGCGGATCAAGCCCGACACGCCGCACAACACGCTGGTGAAGAACACGGCGGTGATCAAGGCCGCCGAGCTGCCGGACGAGACACGGATCGACCAGGAGTCGACGGTGATCTCGGGTCCCCTCTTCACCGAATCGACCAAGAGCGTCGTCGACCAGAACGGCGATCCGACGCTGCCGGGCGACGTGCTGCTGTTCACGATCCGCGTCAAGAACACGGGCAACCAGGACGCGACGAACGTCGTCGTCGAAGACGAGATCGACGCCACGACCCTGACGGCGGTCACGCCACAGGACGGCGGCACGCTGGTCGGCCAGACGATTCGCTGGAACCTCGGCACGGTGAAGGTTCAAGAGACGCGCACCGTGACCTTCCGGGCGACGGTCAGCCCGACGGTGACCAAGGGCGCGAAGATCCGCAACGTCGCGCTGATCCGCGCCGACAAGCTGCCCGAGGGGCAGAAGACCAACACCGTCGAGATCGACGTCTTCGTCCCTGACGTGGCGATCACCAAGATCGCCAAGACCCAGAAAGAGGGTGTCGCGGGCGTGGGCGAGACCGTGACCTACACGATCACGGTCGAGAACAAGGGCGACACACCCGCGACGGGGCTGGTGATCCGTGACCGCGTCGACCTCAACAGCTTCAGCGACGTCGTCCCGCAAAACGGCGGGATCTTCAACCCCAACCCGGGCGAGGTCGTCTGGCAGGGCGGCGCATTGCAGAATCTGGCGCCGAAAGCGAGCGTCTCGGTCAGCTTCACCGCCAAAGTCAAGACGACGCTCAAGAACGGCGACGTGATCCACAACAACGCGCGGCTCCAGGCGGGCGGAATCCCGAATCTGCTCTCGAACGACGTCGTGCTCAAGGTCGAGATCCTGCCGAACTTCAGCCGCACCGAGAAGCGCGTCTTCGACCTCAACGGCGGCAACGTCGAGCCGGGCGACCGGCTGCGCTACGTGATCACGGTGCGCAACGACGGGCCGGGCGAGGCGACGGAGGTCGTCGTCGAGGACCGCCTGACACTGCTG
The DNA here is from genome assembly GCA_020430585.1 of Myxococcales bacterium. Taxonomy (GTDB): domain Bacteria; phylum Myxococcota_A; class UBA9042; order JAGQJP01; family JAGQJP01; genus JAGQJP01. The sequence continues at coordinate 14,194 of JAGQJP010000763.1, forward strand.
CTCTCGGAGATGCAGATCGAATCGGGCGGCAAGCTGAGCGGCAAGACGATCCACTGGGATCAGACGACGACCCCGGCGCTGGCGAAAATCCCCGCTGGCGGGCACGTCGATCTGGTCTGGATCGGGCGCGTCCCGCCGACGGCCAAAGAGGGCACCGAGATCACCGACCAGGCCTTCGTAAAATCGAAGGAGCTGCCGAACGAGACCCCTTCGGACGACCCGACGACCGACGCCGTCGACGATCCAACGACGGTCAAGGTCAAGCCGGGCAACCCCTTCAACTTCTCGTCAAAGGAGTACACCGATCCGAACGGCGGCCTGCAACTGCCCGGGGATACGATCGAATACACGATCAAGGTCGTCCAGTATACCGGCAAAGCGATCGACGGCGTGGTGCTGACCGACGCCATCCCCGGGTTCACCACCTACATCAAGGGTACGACCACCGTCAACGGCACCGCGGTGGCCGACATCAATGGGCTGAGCCCGCTCGTCGGCGGGATGGCGCTCGGCAGCGTCGGCTCGGGAGACGAGAACCAGAAGACCGTGCGTTTCCGCGTGCGCATCGAGGCGAACGCGAAGAACGGCACGGTGATCAAGAACCAGGCGACGATCAGCGCGCCGGGCATCGATCCCTTCACGACCAACAGCGTCGAGTTCGTCGTCGGCCGTGGCGCGAACCTGAAGAACACGACCAAGACCGTCATCTTGAGCGACGAGAACAATAACAACCGCGCCGACATCGGCGAAGTCTTGAGCTACACGATCCTCGTCGAGAACCGCGGCAACAGCGACGCCAAAGACGTCGTGCTGCGCGACCCGATTCCGAAGAACTCGAGCTACGTCGCGGGCAGCCTGGTCTTCGACGGCCAGGGGTTGACCGACGCGGCGGACAACGACGCCGGCGAGCTGACGAACGAGAGCATCGTCGTGCGCATCGGCACGATCGCCGCGGGCGCCTCGAAGAGCGTGACCTTCAAAGTGAAGATCACAGCCGGGCCGAGCGTCTCGAACCAGGGCGTCGTGACGAGCCCCGAGACCGGCGACGAGCTCACCGACGCCGACGGCGACGACCTCAACGGCAACCAACCGACGGTCACACCCGTGGGCGACGCGGTGCCCCTCTCGATCGCCAAGAGCGTGCAGGATCTCAACGGCGGCACGGTTGATCCGAAAGACCAGTTGCTCTACCCGATCACCGTCAAGAACGACTCGACGAGCCGCGTCGAAAAGCTGACCGTGGTCGACACGCTGCCCGAGACGGTGCGCTTCCTCGGCAACGACCGCGTCACGCTTCCGCAAGGGGCGACGCTCAACTTCGTCGCGGGGCGAGGACCGAGTGGCGGCACGCTGACGATCAGCGGAATCGCGATCGATCCGAGCAAATCGGCGCGGATTACCGTCGCCGTCGAGCTGGTGGCGACGCTGAAGAAGGGCGACCGCGTCTGCAACGAGGCCTCCCTCAACCGTGACGGGGGCGGCGATCCGATCAAGACGCCCGAGCCCGCCTGCGTCGTCATCGGCAGCGCAACGGGCAGCGGCACCGTGCGCGGCGTGGTGTTCCAGGACATCGGCACGAAAAACGGCGTCTTCGATCCGAAGGACTATCCCTTCAGTGAGTTCCAGATCATGGTCTGGCCGGGAGGCGAAGGCGCCGACACCAAGCCCGTCGCCTCGGCGGTCTCGGATCAGGCGGGCAAGTTCGATCTGAAGAACCTCGACGCCGGCCCCTACCGTCTGCGCGTCTTGACGGGGAACGCCGTCTTCCTGATGCAGAAGGAGATCACCGTCAAAGCGGGCGAGACCCTCGATCTACAGCTGGCGATCGACCCGACGGGCCGCGTCTACAACGCCAAGAAGGGCGATCTGATCCGTGGCATGGTCGTCTCGCTGATCTACGACAAAGAGGACCCGATCGCCCCCGGCCAACCGGTGCCGGGCAGCTCGCTCGTCGACCCCTCGCAGCAGGATCAGGTCACCGACGTCCACGGGCTCTACAAGTTCGAGCTCAAGGAGACCGGCCGACGCTACCAGATCGTCGTCAAGCCGCCCTCGTTGCGGCTGAACTTCCCCTCGACGTTGATCCCGCCGACCGAGGGTTTCGCGGTCGTCGATTCGTCCAAACGAGTCGTCGAGAACGAGCTGCCCGACGTCGCGCCGAAGACGAAGAAGACCTACTACCTGCGCTTCCGCATCGACACACCGCAGGACGAGGTGTTCAACAACCACCTGCCGATCGATCCCCTCGAGTCGTTGATTCAACTCGACAAGCGCGCGAACAAGACGAGCGTGCGGATCGGCGACATCATCACCTACACGATCAAGGTCCAGAACCGCTCGACCAACGATCTGAAGTACGATCCGAACCTCGGGGTCGGCGGCGTCTATATTCGCGACATTCTGCCTCCAGGGTTCAAGATCGCCAAGGAGCAGGCGCTGATCACGCTGCAGACGGGCGATCGGAAAGAGCGCATCCCGGTCTTCGTGCCGACGGATGCGCAGCTGTTGATCTTCGGCAAACGCGATGGGGCGAAGAAGATCCCCCTCGACCTGCCGGCGGGCGCGACGCTGACGATGCTCTACCAGGTTGTCGTCGGCTCGAGCGTGCAGCTCAAGAAAGAGTACGAAAACCGCGCCGTGGTGACCAACGACGGGGGCGTGCTGATCTCGAACGAGGACACGGCGAAGGTCAAGGTCGTCCCCGACCCGATCTTCGACCAGGGGACCCTGATCGGCAAGGTCTTCTGCGATGCGAACAAGAACGGTTGGCAGGACAAAGGCGAAGAGGGCCTCGACGGGGTGAAGATCTACCTCGACAACGGCTACTACTCGCAGACCGACCGCGCCGGGAAGTTCCACTTCTACGACATCGACGCCGGCACCCACATGGTCAAGATCGACAAGAACACGCTGCCCCCGGGGAGCGAGCTGACGACCGACGAGAGCCGGATCTTCTACTTCACCCGCGGCTTGATGCAGAAGGCGAACTTCGGTGTGCTCTGCCGCCACGAGGTGGTCGGGCCGCAGACGGTGACCCTCGCCGACCCGGCGCTGCGCGACCGGATGATGCGGCAGAAGAAGGACTACGTCACGATCAAGGGGCGCCTGGCGGGCTTCCAATTCTCCGTCGACGACAAGAACTTCCGCGGCTACTGGATCGACGCCTCGATCGCGGGCACGAAAACGCCGCCGAACCTCGCCTTCGGCGTCGACGGGCTGAAGACGACGCTCGCCTTTTCGATCAGGACCCGCGGCGCCAAGACACAACAAGGGCGTTCGCTCTGGCACTGGCGCTTGCAGATCGCCGAGCGCAAGGCGAACGGCACGCGCGGTGATTGGGTCCGCGAGTTCCATGGCCGCGGCCTGCCTCCGGACAAGGTGATCTGGAACGGTAAGGACGACACCAACCGTCGCTCGGCGCTGAAGCGCGGGCGAGCCTATCTCTATCGGATCACGCTCACCGACGGGCGGGGTTCGATCGCCCAGTCGCCCTGGCGCGTCTTCGGCGTCGATCTCTCGGCGGCGACCAAGCCGTTGTCCCAACAGACGTTGCATCTGCGGCCCGCCC